>NZ_JBMDIS010000090.1:0-24992 GCF_057808775.1 Pseudomonas sp. FG86
CCACTGCCATCGGGGGCAAGCCCCCTCCCACCTTTGATTGGTGTTGTGTCAGGAAACTCAGCGGCGCAGGTACGAGCCGAAATCTATATCTCCGGCACTGAGTATCGCCTGCACCCGGTTGTGCACATTCAACTTGCGCAGGATCGCCGACACGTGGGCCTTCACGGTGGTCTCGGCAATTTCCAGGGTGTAGGCAATCTGTTTGTTCGACTCACCCTTGGTCATGCGTTCCAGGACCAGCAACTGCTTGCGGGTCAATGCCTGCAGCAGTTCGGGGGCGAAGCCGGGGTTTTCGTTGAGGCGGCGGTGGGTACCGGTTTTCTGGGTGCGGATGATGTCCGGCGGCAGGTACACGTTGCCGTTGAGAATCTGCTGGATCGCCTCGGTCATCTGCTGGCGTGGCGAGGACTTGGTGATAAAACCAACGGCACCGTAGGTGATGGCTTGCAGCACGATCTGCTTGTCCTGCTCGGCCGACACGATTACCACCGGAATGGTCGGCGACTCGTTGCGCAGGTTGATCAGGCCATTGAGGCCGTGCATGCCGGGCATGTTCAGGTCGAGCAGGATCAGGTCCAGGTCGTCGTGTTCCTGGGTCAGCGCCAGGGCACTGTCCAGGTCGGCGGTCTCCATCACTTCGCTGCCGGGGAAACCGTCGCTGATGACGTTATGGATCGCTTCGCGAAACAGCGGGTGATCATCGGCAATCAGGATTTTGTACATGGCCGTTCACCTTTCTTATTGTGGTTATTCAAATGGCTCGGGTTGCGCAACCGACACCGGCAGCTTCGCCGCTTCCCAGGCATCCAGGCCATCGCGATACCAGTACACAGAGGTATAGCCCAGGTTGGCGGCACGTTTTACCGCGTTCCAACTCAACCAGCAATCGGAGCGGCAATAGAAGACCAGCGGTCGTGTCGGGTCGCCGCCGCTGTAGGTGTACAGGTGGCGCACGAAGTAGCTTTGCCATTCCGGCGTGAGGTCGCCATCGCCGGTATTGGCCAGCCAGTGGCTGCCGGGCAGGTTGGCGTGAGGCTGGTCTTCGATGAAGCGACCTTGCAGCCATTGACGCCGATACACGTCGATCAGCACCGGTGCCGGGGTCTGCGCCAGCAGGGCTTGCAGGGCCGGGGTGTCGATGATCGTGGCGCCCGGCAAGTGATCGGGCGTGGGGCTGCGGTACAGGCTGATGCGGTAGCCGTCGGCGGAAAACAGTGGGGTGTCGGCATGCGCGTGAGCGATGAACAGACACAGCAGTGCCAACAGAGGCAGTCGGGCAGGCAGCATGGCGGGGCAATCCTTATCGTTATGCGGCCATTACACGTGAGTCCCGAGCCCTTGGGAATGCGACGATAGACAGGAAAACCAGTACTAAAGTAGTAGTTTTTGCCAGCCTCAGCCCTTTTTGCGCAACGCCGCATGCTGAGGGTTGAAGGTCAGTACCGCCAACACCGCGAACAGCGCGGTCAAGCCCAGGCAGATCGCCAGGGCCAGGCCGGCGAAGCGTTCATACAGGGCAAAGCGCACCAGCTCCACGGCGTGGGTAAACGGGTTGATCGCGCACAACCAGTACAGCCATTCACTGGAGTCGCGCATCTTCCACAGCGGGTACAGCGCCGATGACAGGAAAAACAACGGGAAGATCACGAAATTCATCACTCCGGCAAAGTTTTCCAACTGGCGAATCGCGTTCGACAGCAGCAGGCCCAGGGCACTCAGCATCAAGGCCACCAGCAGCAAGGCGGGCAGGGCGATCAGCAGCCCCATGGCCGGCGGTTGCACACCGTATACCCAGGCAATCGCCAGGAACCCGTACACCTGCAACAGCGAAATCAACGCGGTGGCGAGCAGCTTGCTGCACAGCAAAAATGTGCGCGGCAGCGGGCTGGTCAGCAGCACGCGCATGCTGCCCATCTCGCGGTCGTAGACCATCGACAACGAACCCTGCATGCCGTTGAACAGCAGGATCATGCAGGCCAGCCCCGGGATGATGTAGACCTCGTAGGGGATGTAAGTGTCGTAGGGTTCGATCACCGAAATGCCCAGCGCAGCGCGGAACCCGGCGGCAAACACCAGCAGCCACAACAGCGGGCGCACCAGGGCGCTGAGAAACCGGGTGCGCTGCAACACAAAGCGCAGCCACTCGCGCAGCACGATGCCGCGCAAGCATTGCCAGTAAGCGTTCATGCCACGGCTCCTGTGGGGGCGGGGCGGGTCAGGCGCGCAAACACGCTGCCCAGGTCGCCGCCCTGGGCCTGGATCAACGCATCGACTTGCCCGCTGGCCACCAAGCGGCCCTGGTGCAGAATCATCAGCGCATCGTCGGGCTGCACTTCATCGAGCAGGTGGGTGGTCCACAGCACGCTGATGCCTTGCTCCAGGCACAGCCTGCGCACGTGCTGGTTCAGGGCCAGGCGGCTGGCGGGGTCGAGGCCGACACTGGCTTCATCCAACAGCAGCAAGCGGGGTTCGTGCAGCAACGCCCGGGCGATTTCGACGCGGCGCCGGTGACCGCCGTTGAGTTCGCGGACTTTTTCGCGGCGCCGTTCCGTCAGGGCCTGGCGCGCCAGCTCGGCGGCAACACGCAGGTCGGTCTGGCGCCGCGATAAGCCGTGCAGCGCAGCGTGGTAGCGCAGGTTCTGCTCCACGCTCAAATCCAGGTCCAGGGTGCTTTGCTGGAACACCACCCCCAGTTGTGTGAGCGCTGCGCGTGGCGCATCGCGCAGGGAGTGGCCGCCCACGCGGATATCGCCGCTTTGCAAGTCGTACAACCGCGTGAGCAGCGCGATCAAGGTGGATTTGCCCGCGCCGTTGGGCCCCAGCAACGCGGCAAACCCTCCGGGCGCCAGGCTGAAACTCACCTCGTGCAGGGCCTGGCGTGCGCCATAGGCGAAGCTCAGGTCGCGCACCTCCAGGGCGTTCATGGCGTCACCACCACGCCCCATGGATAACGTCCGACCTTGACCGACTTGATCACCTTGAGGCTGTCCACATCGATCACCGATACATCGCCGCTCACGCCATTGGTGGCCAGCAACTGTTTTTCATCCGGGGTGAATGCCATCTGCCAGACGCGGCGGCCTACCAGCAGGTAGTCGAGGATTTCGAAGGTCTTGGCATCGATCACCGCCACATGGTTGGCCGGGCCGAGGGCGACAAAGCCGTACTTGCCGTCGGCGCTGAGCTTGATCCCGACCGGCTGCACCTTGTCCGGGTGCACGCCCTTGATCTTGAAGGTCAGGGTCTTGAGGATCGTGCGGCTGGCCACGTCGAGGATGGTCACGGTGCCGCCGATTTCCGCCGAAGCCCACAACTGCGAGCCATCGTGGTTGAACTCGACGAAGCGCGGGCGCTGGTCCACCAGGGTGCTGTCGGCCAGGGTCTGGGTGCTGGTGTCGATCCAATGCAGCATGTTCGTGGTTTCGCTGGTGTTCACCGCCCACTTGCCGTCCGGGCTCACGGCCATGCCTTCAGGCTCCACGCCGACGTTGATCTGGCCGAGCACCTTGGAGGTCTCGGTGTCGATCACCGTCACCAGCGCATCGTCTTCGTTGGACACGTACAACCAGCGGTTATTGGGGTGCAAGGCGAACTGCTCGGGGTCTTTGCCGGAGGGCAGTTCCTTGATGATCTTGCGCGTCGCCACGTCCATCACCTGTACCCGGTCCGAATCGCTGGCGCAGATGTACAGCAACGTGTTGTCGTGGGACAGCAACAAGCCCCGTGGGCGCTGGCCGACCTTGAGGGTGTCGGTGACTTGCAGGGTCTGCATGTCGATCAGGCTCAGGCTGTTGTCTTTCTCGTTGGAGACCCAGGCGGTGCTGGCCATGGCGTGCCCGGCGGCAAGCAGCAGGGCGCATGAGAGCAGGGTGCGGCGCATGGCGGATTCCTTATTATTGTGAGTAGGGGAGCGATCAGGGGAAGCGGCAGGTCACCTCGGGCTTGTCGTAGCCCAGGCTGTCCATTTCGTTGAAGGGGTGCAGGAAACCGTCCTGGGGCGAGGTGCTGACCAGGGCGCGGGGCTGCACGATCGGGATCGGTTGGCGCAACTCGCCGTTCCACGGGCGGTAGCTGAGCTTGCGGCCCTTGAAACCGTCCAGTGGCAATTGTTCGCTGATCTCCAGTTGGCGGATGGCCATGGGCTCGACCTGGCGCAACTTGTTGACCGCACTGGCGACGCTGCGCACGGCCATCCAGGCGGCGAAGTCGCGGTCGTTCATCCAGCGCCCGGCCAGGGCCTCGAAGCGTTTTTGCAATTGCGCGGCGCCGTAGGTCTCGACGGTTTTGTGCCAGCCGGTGGGCGTCAGGCCCTGAGTGCCGGCGACGGGGCGCGGGTACCAGGTCTGGTAGGGCACGTACTCGCCGAAGTCGCCGCGCTCATCGGCCACCAGCACCACGTCGTATTCGGCGGTCTGGGTGAACAGCGGCATATCCGCCTGGGCACTGCGGCGTTGGTCGTTATCGAAACGCCAGGCTTTTTCCGCCACCAACTGCACGCCGAAACGCTTGGCGGCGCGGCGCAGGGCGGCGGCGTAGGCTTGGTCATCCTCGGTGGGGCCGACGATCAGCAGCGCCTTTTGCCATTTGCGCACCACCATGAACTGCGCCAGGGCATCGGCGAGCATGGCCCGGCTCGGCAGGCTGTGCAGCACGTTACCCAGGCAGTCGGTGCTGCGCAGGCTGTCATCCGGGCTGCCTGCGTTGAATAGCAGGCTGTCGGGCAGTGCCGCGCTGAGTTGGCGCAGGCTGGCGGCGGGGGCGTTGACCACGAACAGGCGCAGGCCCTGGGCGTGCTGGGCCTGGGCGGCGGCGAGCAGGGCCTCGGGGGTGTCCACCGTGGCGCTGGTCAGGCTGTAGCGCTGGTTGAGAAAGGCGCCGGTGCTGTTGCTGTCGATGATCGCCAGCTCGGCGCCGCGTTGCCCGGCATCGCTCGGCTCGGGGATCACATTCGACAGCAGCGGCCCCGGATCCGGCCGGTAGCCCAGGTAGCCGATCTGTACCGCCAGCGGCGCCTCGGCGGCCTGGCTGGCGCTGGCCACCCCGGCGGCGCAAGCGATCGCCAGCAGGTACAGCACGGCGTAGGGGGCGAGCTGGCGCATAAGGCACTCCATGACAGGTAGCGCCAGCATAGGAACCCTTGGGGGCGCTGCAAATATGCAGAAAGTACCGCTGGGGCAGTACCAAGGTAGTAGCCCCGCGCGCGTGGCGCGGTCTTAGCATGGGGCATCCGCGTCGCGCTCACTCGGGAGATGAACGCTCATGCACATCCTCAAGGTCCTGCTCCTACCGTTCCTGCTGATCGTCAGCCTGATCGGCGTCGACAAGCTGCACGCACCACGCCCGGCGTCGAGCGTGCCCGCCAGCGTGGCGCGCTAGGCATGTCGGCGCTGTGGCGCATCAACCTGTGGGTGTGCGGCTTTTTCGCCCTGGTCACCTGCGCCTGCACTGGCCTGTTGATGCACCAGGCCTTGGCGGATGTGGAGCGCGAGCTGCAATCGGCCGAAGCGGTGGTGCACTACCTCAGCGAAACCGCCGAGCGCGACCCCGCCAGCCTGCAACCGCACCTCACCGCCAGCCTGCGTCATGTGCGCGTGCATTGGCTGGGGCCTGGCGAAACCTTGCAGGCACCGGCGGCAGACGGCCTGGATGCCTGGCTCGGCCGCCTGCTGTTTGCCCAGGCGCGGCGCAGCCCCCAGGTACTGGACTTGCCGGACGGCCGGCGCGTGTCGATCGCGGTCGACCCACGGGATGAAATCGACGAAGTCTGGGACTCCCTGCAACAACTGTTGGGCCTGTGCGCGTTGGCGCTGGCCTTGAGCCTGTTGACCATCCGTTGGGCGGTGCGCCGTGGCATGGGCGTGCTCGATGAGTTGCTGCGGGCCCTGCAGCAGCTGTGCGCCGGCCAGCTCAATGTCCGTCTACGCAGCGCGGGGTCGCCGGAAGCGCGGCAACTGGCGCTGCATTTCAACCGCATGACCCACGCCCTGGAGCAGGCGCGCACCGACAACACCCAACTGACCCAGACCCTGATGGCGGTGCAGGAGCAGGAGCGCAATCACCTGGCCCAGACCCTGCACGATGACCTGGGCCAATACCTGGCCGGCATTCGCGCCCAGGCCTGCCTGTTACGCCTGGTCACCGACCAGTCGCCATTGCTGGCGCGCACGGTGGCGCAACTGGAAGATCACTGCGACCACTTGCAGCAAGGTTTTCGCGCGCTGGTCCACGACCTGTACCCGGTGGCCCTGCAACACCTGCCGATGGCCGAGGCTTTTTCGATGCTGGTCACGCAGTGGCAGGCCAGCCATGGCATCGATTGCCGGCTACGGGTCAGCACCGATTTGCCGGCATTGTCCGGAGCGAGCAAGACTCACCTCTACCGCCTGCTCCAGGAGGCCCTGACCAATGTCGTGCGGCATGCCGACGCCAGCCATGTCTGCGTGCGCCTGCACCGTCGCGGTTCGCGCCTGCGCCTGTGGGTGCGCGACAACGGGCGCGGTGCACAAACGCCGCAGCGCCCGGGTGTCGGCCTGTATTCGATGGCCGAACGCGCGCGCTGCCTGGGCGGCGAACTGAAAATCCTCAGCCATCCCGGCGCCGGTTGGGCGCTGGCGTTGAACATGCCATTGGAGGCTTCATGAATATTCTGTTGGTGGATGACCACGCGGTGGTGCGCCAGGGCTATGCCAGCCTGTTGCGGGCGCTGCTGCCGGCCATTGAGGTGCGCGAGGCGGCCAGTGGTGAAGAAGCCCTCAGCCGAGTGCAGGAAGCGGTGCCGAACCTGGTGATCATGGACTTCGGCCTGCCCGGTATCAGCGGCCTGGAAACCACGCGCCGCCTGCGCCAGCGCCTGCCGCAGTTGCGCGTGCTGTTCTTCAGCATGCACGACGAATTACCGCTGGTGCGCCAGGCCCTGGAGGCGGGGGCCTCAGGCTACCTGACCAAAAGCTCGGCGCCCGAGGTGTTGATCGAAGCGGTGCGGCGCATCCTCGACGGCCACGCCTATATCGAACAGGCCCTGGCCACCGAGCTGGCCTACACCCCCAGCGATCAACGCCTGCAGGGCATGACCCCGCGCGAGCTGGAGATTTTCCTGATGCTGGCCAAGGGCACGCCTACCCGGGCGATTGCCGACCAGCTGAATATCAGCAGCAAGACCGTGTCCAACCACTTGACCTTGCTCAAGAGCAAGTTGCAGGTCAGTTCCCATGCCGAACTGGTGCATCTGGGGATCGACATGGGTGTGGTGAGAGTAGCGGGCTGACAATTTTCTCTCTGTTTCACACCATTCAAATGTGGGAGGGGGCTTGCCCCCGATAGCGGTGGATCAGTCAATGCCTGAGTGACTGAAGCTATCGGGGGCAAGCCCCCTCCCACATTTTGAATGGCGGTGTGCTAACGATTCCAGGTGGTAGGACAGTCTTTGCAGCCTTCCATATTGGCATCCTGAAAGTTCGCATAGTGCTGGCGACTGCCGGTGAGCGTGGCCTGTTCCAGGTTGCTTTCGCCGAACTTGGCTTCCTGTAGATTCGCATCGCTCAGGTCCGCTCCTTGCAGGTCGGCCTTGCTCAGCCAGGTCATTTCCAGGTCGGCGGCGCGCAGGTTGGCCTTGTGCATTTTTGCCCCCGACAGCCGTGCGAATTGCAGGTAGGCCGCGCTGAGGTTGGCGTTTTCGAACTGTGCGCCCTGGGCAAACAGGCCCCAACCCTGGATCGCCATCAGCGTCGCGCCGGTGAAGTCGGCCAGGCGCAGGTTGCTTTGCTGCAAGCTGGCGCGGGTCAGGTTGGCGCCCTGCAACCGGGCTTTTTCCAGGTTGGCCAGGTCGAGGTTGGCATGGCGCAAATCGGCGTCGCGCAGGTCGGCACCGGCCAGGTTCATTCTGCTCAGGTCCTGGTTGCTGAGGTTGGCGCCCTTGAGGTTGGCGCCGGGGCATTGGCTGTGTTCGGCGATCGTACAGCCGTTGATGACCAGTGGGGCGTCGTCGCCGTCGTCGGCGTGCGCCAGGGGCAGGGAGAGCAGGAGTAACAAGGGCAGGTAGTTCATCGTGCAACCTCTAGGGATCCTGTGGGGAGCGGGTTTACTGTGGCAAGCGGGCTTACTGTGGCAAGCCCGCTCGCCACAGGAGCCCGCTTACTGCAAAAGGCGGCCCGGCATTCTCGCAGGGGTTATTTTTGCGCGGTTTTCTGATCCCAGCTCGGGATCTTGAACACCCAGAACGACCCGCCTTGCGCCACCGGCTTGGTCAGCTCGGCCATGTCGCCGCCCCACAACGGCACCGCGCCGCCATAGCCGACGGTGACGCCAATGTACTGCTCGCCATCCTGTTCCCAGGTGATCGGCGGCGAGACGATGCCGCTGCCGGTCTGGAACTTCCACAGCTCCTTGCCGGTTTTCGCGTCGAAGGCCTTGAAGAAACCATCGCCGGTCCCGGTGAACACCAGGTTGCCCTTGGTCGCCAGCACGCCGGCCCACAACGGCAGGTGTTCCTTGTGTTCCCACACCACCTTGCCGGTAGTGGGGTTCATCGCGCGCAGGGTGCCGACGTGGTCCTCATACATGCGCTTGATACGAAAGCCCATGCCCAGGTAGGCCGAGCCCTTCTTGTAGTTGACCTCTTCGGTCCAGTATTCCTCTTTCCACTGGTTGCCCGGGATGTAGAACAGGCCGGTGTCCTGGCTGTAGGCCATGGGGTTCCAGTTCTTGCCGCCCAGGAACGGCGGAGAGACCTCCACGGGCTTGCCCTTGGTTTCACCCGGCAATGGCTTGGCCGGGCGCTGGCCTGGGTTTTCCACGGGGCGGCCGGTCTTCAGGTCGATATGGCTGGCCCAGGTAATGTTGTCGACAAACGGGAAGGCGTTCTGCAGCTTGCCGTTGTTGCGGTCGACCACGTAGAAGAAACCGTTGCGGTCGGCGTGGCCGGTAGCCTTGACCACTTTGCCGTCCTTGTCCTTGTAGTCGAACAGCACCAGTTCGTTGTTGCCGGAGAAGTCCCAGGCATCGTTCGGTGTGTGCTGGTAGAACCATTTCACTTCGCCGGTGCTCGGGTCGACGCCGACCTGGCCGGAGGTGTAGAGGCTGTCGAAATCGTGGGGGTTGCCGTCCTTGGAGGTGCGCGCCCAGGTGTTCCACGGGCCGGGGTTGCCGGCGCCGACGATGAGGGTGTTGGTCTCGGCATCGAAGCTCGCGCTCTGCCAAGGTGCGCCGCCGCCGTGGCTCCAGGCCTCGACCTTGCCGGTTTCGGTGGTCGGGTCATCCGGCCACGACGGGGCTTTCACGTCGCCGGTCGGCGTGCTGTCCTTGCCGTTGAGGCGGCCCATATGGCCCTCCACGAACGGACGCATCCAGACCTCTTCGCCGGTGTCCGGGTCACGCGCAAACAGCTGGCCGACCACGCCGAACTCATCGCCGGAGCTGCCGTGGATCAGCAGCACCTTGCCGCTGACCTTATCCTTGATCAGCACCGGGGCGCCGGTCATGGTGTAGCCAGCGGCGTGGTCGCCGAACTTCTTGTTCCACACCACTTTGCCGGTGTTCTTGTCGAGAGCGATCAGGCGCGCGTCGAGGGTACCGAAGTAGATCTTGTCGCCGAAGATCGCCGCTCCCCGGTTGACCACGTCACAGCAGGGGCGAATGTTGTCGGGCAGGCGGTGATTGTAGGTCCACAGGCGCTTGCCGGTCTTGGCGTCGAGGGCGAACACGCGGGAGTAGGAACCGGTCACGTAGACCACGCCGTCGCTGACGATGGCCTGGGATTCCTGGCCGCGTTGTTTCTCATCGCCGAACGAGTAGGACCAGGCCGGGGTGAGCTTGAACACGTTCTTGTCGTTGACCTGGGCCAGCGGGCTCCAGCGCTGGGCGTTGGTGCCCATGCCGTATTGCAGCACGTCCTGGGTAGTCAGGTGGTCGTTGGCGATGTCTTCCCAGGTGACGTTGCGGGTTTGCTTGGCCGCAGGCTCGGCGGCGGCATAGCCCGCGGCACTGAGGGACAGGCTGCCCACCAGCACGAAGGCTTGCACGGCAAGGCTTAAAGGTGAGAGGGCGGGTAGCGATCTTATTGTCATGGTTGCAGTTCCCAGTGGAGGTTTTGGCCTGCACAGGGTGGCGCGTCAGGGGGCCGGACGGATACGGAAAAACGCCCGCCGTGGCCGGGAAGACTTCCCGTGGCGCCGCTGTTTTAGGCGTGCCCCACAAGCCCTACTACCAAGGGAGGATAAGCCGGCCACCAAAGCAGCATACGGCCCATGCCCCGGGGTTTCTAAGATGGTTGCCATAGCCTCTGCAATGAGGTTTTGCGTGCAATCCTGAGGGCAAAAATAATGACAACAAAACACAACGCCTTGCTTGTCGCCGGGCTGTTGGCCGGTGTGATCGCTGCGGGCTCCGCCTGGGCCCATGGCAACGTGGTCCCGCAAGCCGTGGAAACCAAGGGCCTGACCTCGATCAAGGACGCCGGCGTGCCGGTCAACGAAGACGGCTGGGCGGCGGTCAATCCGTACCGCACCTCCCCTGAACACGACCGGGCCGTGGAAATCGGCTCGTCCGCCTATAACCAGAACTGCGCCGCCTGCCACGGCCTGGAAGCCAAGTCCGGCGGCATCGCCCCCGACCTGCGCATGCTCGACGTGGGCGAAGCCGGTGATGAGTGGTTCGTCGAGCGCGTGCGTCATGGCGCGGTACGCGACGGCCGGGTGTATATGCCGAAGATGGCCGACTACCTGAGCCAGGAAGCCTTGTGGGCCGTGCGCACTTACCTGGACACCGTGCACGTCGAGGAGTAAGCCATGCGCCTGTTCGCTTATGTGCTTGGCCTGGCCCTGCTGTGTTGCCAGACGGCACAGGCACAGGTGCGCAGCTATGACCAGATGATCGCCGACGGCGAACTGAAAGTGGCGGTGTACAAGGACTTTGCCCCCTACAGCTTTGAAGACGGCGCCACCCCGCGTGGGGTCGACGTGGAGCTGGCCCAGGCCCTGGCCAAGGCGCTGGGGGTGCAACTCACGTTGATCTGGGCGCCGGCCGGCGAGAAGCTTGACGACGACCTGCGCGACTACATCTGGCGCGGCAGCCCGTTGCACAACCAGCAATTGGCCGACCTGATGATGCGCGCGCCCTACGACCGCGATTACGCGCAAAAGCGCAATGACCAGGGCGAACTGGAAAACGGCCATGTGGTGATGTTCGGGCCTTACCAGAACGAACAATGGCAGGTGGCCTACGATCGCCGGCGCCTGGACAAGGTCGCCAGCGTGGCGGTGTTCGAGCAGCACCCGGTCGGCGTCGAAGTCGACAGCGTGCCGTCGTTCTACCTGACCTCGGTGTTCAACGGCATGCTTGCCGGCAAGACCCATCACTACCCCGGCGTGCCACAGGCCTTTGCGGCGATGAAGGCCGGCGAGGTCGATGCGGTGATGGCCATGCGTGGCGAAATCGACTGGCAGGTGCATGAGGCCCACGACCCGCAACTGGCCCTGGCCGAGAACGCCTACCCGAACATGGGCAGGCAACGCTGGGAAATCGGCATGGCGGTGCATGAAAGCAATCGCCAGTTGGCCTACGCGGTGGAAGAGGCCCTTGAAGGCCTGATCCGCGACGGTTCGCTGCAAGCCATCTACAGCCATTACGGCCTGCAATACGAAGTGCCCGAGATGTACCAATAGGAGCAGGCGATGATCTGGCGACTGAACGTGCGACTGAGCTGCCTGCTGGCCTGCTGGTTACCGCTGGCGGCCCACGCCGTGGACGTCGAGCCGGGCAAGGACCCAGTGCCGTCGGTGATGTGGGCGTTCTACCACAAGCAGTTCCTGGCCGAAGCGCCGTTTGTGTTCGATGAACGGGTCAAGCTGCTGGCGCCGCCGTTTGCCGAAGATGCGCGCCAGGTGCCGCTGGAGATCGACGCCCGGGCGTTCAAGGGCCATGTGCTGAAAATCCTCGCCTGGGCCGAGCTCAACCCATTGCCGAAGATCGTCGACTTCCAGCCCAAGGCCGGGGTGCTGCCGTGGCTATCGCTGCGGATTCGTATCGAACAGGCCACGCCGTTGCGCGCGGCAGTGCTCACCGACGACGGGCTGTGGCACGTCGGCTCGACCCTGATCGATGCGGCCGGCGGCGGCTGCACCGCGCCCAGCGTGGTACGCACCCAGCCCGGCTGGGAAGAACACATCGGTGAAGTGCTCGGCGGGCGTTACCCGCGTGGCGAGTTCAGCCGGGTGCGCGTGCAGGTGGCGCATCCGATGGACAACGGCATGGTCAGCGGCATCCCCGAGTTCTACCTCAACCATGCGCAACTGCGGGGCCAGGACGGCCAGGTGCTGGCCGAGCTGGAGCTGTTCCCGGCGGTCAGCGAAAACCCCAACCTGGCCTTTGATATCGACGCGCCAGGGCCGACCCGCCTGGTGTTGCGCGACAACAGTGGCAATGAATTCGACGCCGCCATTCCCTGACCAGAAGGAGCGCGGCATGCGCTGGATTCTATTGCTGTGCCTGAGTTTGAGCCTGCCCGCGCTGGCGGACCTGGACTACGCCCTCAAGCCACGGTTGATCGCCGATGACACCTGGCTGCTCGAAGGCAGTACCGACAACTTCGCCAAGGCCAATGGCGGCAATATCGTCAACACCGCTTTTATCGTCACCGAGGCGGGCGTGGTGGTGATCGACACCGGCCCGTCGCGGCGCTACGGCGAAGCCATGCGCGAGGCCATCGCCAGCGTCACCCCCAAGCCGGTGATCCAGGTGCTGATTACCCATCATCACCCCGACCATGCGCTGGGCAACCAGGCGTTCAAGGACGTGCCTATCGGCGCCCTGGCCGACACCACGCGCCTGCTGCATGAGCAAGGCGACGGCATGGCGGAAAACCTCTACCGCATGGTCGGCGACTGGATGCGCGGCACCGAGGTGGTGTTGCCCACCCAGGTGTTGGAACCCGGTGTGCTGAGCGTTGGCCGCCACGACTTGCGCCTGCTCGCATTGACCGGCCACACCGGCGCCGACCTGGCCGTTCTCGACCAGAGCACCGGCGTGCTGTTTGCCGGCGACCTGGTGTTCTACCAACGCGCGCTTACCACGCCCAACAGCCCTGGGTTGACGGCGTGGCTGGCCGACCTCGACACCCTGCAAGCCTTGCCCTGGACGTTGATCGTGCCCGGCCACGGCCCGGTCGCCAGTGACGCGCAGCCCTTCGCCCAGATGCGCGACTACCTCACCTGGCTCGACCAATTGCTGCGCGACGGTGCCGCCCAGGGCAGCGACATGGCCGAGATGATCCGCAGCCCCATTCCCGAGCGTTTCGCCGCCATCAGCCTGAGCCGCTACGAACTGATCCGCAGCGTCAGCCACTTGTATCCGCGTTATGAGCGCGAGCAGATGCAACGCGTCGACTCGGCGCGCTGAGCGGCCAGACCCGCTACTAAGGAACTAGCAATCTCGATACTGCGGTCAATTGTGACAACTGCCCCTGCGCCCAAGAATCGCTACCAGACCGGGAAAATTTCCCGGGTATAACAAAAAACCGCAGAGGTAGCCGTCATGACCCAACCCGCACGCCGCCAACCCTTCGCCTTGAGTGTGTTGCTCGGTGCCATTCTGTTATCCGGCCAAGCCATGGCCGCCGTGACCGACCAGGACATCCTCCAGGACCCGAAAAACCCTGGGCAGATCGTCACCAACGGCCTGGGCGTGCAGGGCCAGCGCTACAGCCCGCTCGACACCCTCAATGTGGACAACGTCAAGGACCTGCGCCCGGTCTGGGCCTTCTCCTTTGGCGGCGAGAAACAGCGCGGCCAGCAGGCGCAGCCGATGATCAAGGACGGGGTGATGTACCTCACCGGTTCCTACTCGCGGGTGTTCGCGGTGGATGCGCGCACCGGCAAGAAACTCTGGCAGTACGATGCGCGCCTGCCCGATGACATCCGCCCCTGCTGCGACGTGATCAACCGTGGTGTGGCGCTGTACGGCGACCTGGTGTTCTTCGGCACCCTCGATGCCAAGCTGGTAGCGCTGAATAAAGACACCGGAAAAGTGGTGTGGAGCAAGCAGGTTGCCGACCACAAGGAAGGTTACTCGATCAGCGCCGCGCCCCTGGTGGTCAACGGCAAGCTGATTACCGGCGTGGCCGGTGGCGAATTCGGCGTGGTGGGCAAGATCCAGGCCTACGACCCGAAAAACGGCGACCTGCTGTGGATGCGTCCAACCGTCGAAGGCCATATGGGCTATGTCTACAAGGACGGCAAGGCCGTGGAGAACGGTATTTCCGGCGGCGAGGCGGGCAAGACCTGGCCTGGCGACCTGTGGAAGACCGGCGGCGCGGCGCCATGGCTGGGCGGCTACTACGACCCGGAAACCAACCTGCTGCTGTTCGGCACCGGCAACCCGGCGCCGTGGAACTCGCACCTGCGCCCCGGCGACAACCTCTATTCATCCTCGCGCCTGGCGCTGAACCCGGATGACGGCACCATCAAGTGGCACTTCCAGAGCACGCCCCACGACGGCTGGGACTATGACGGCGTGAACGAGCTGGTCTCCTTCAACTACACCGAAGGCGGCAAGGAAATCAAAGCGGCGGCCACCGCCGACCGTAACGGCTTCTTCTACGTGCTCGACCGCACCAACGGCAAGTTCATCCGTGGCTTCCCGTTTGTCGACAAGATCACCTGGGCAAGCGGCCTGGATAAGGACGGCCGGCCGATCTACAACGAAGCCAGTCGCCCAGGCGCACCGGGCGGTGAAACCAAAGGCACCTCGGTGTTCGTCGCCCCGGCGTTCCTCGGCGCGAAAAACTGGATGCCGATGGCCTACAACCGTGACACCGGGCTGTTCTATGTGCCGTCCAACGAATGGGGCATGGACATCTGGAACGAAGACATCGCCTACAAAAAAGGCGCGGCGTTCCTCGGGGCGGGCTTCACCATCAAGCCGTTGAACGAAGACTACATCGGCGTACTGCGTGCCATCGACCCGAAGACCGGCAAGGAAGTCTGGCGCCACAAGAACTTCGCGCCGCTGTGGGGCGGGGTGCTGACCACCAAGGGCAACCTGGTGTTCACCGGCACGCCGGAAGGTTTCCTGCAGGCGTTCAACGCCAAGACCGGCGAGAAGGTCTGGGAGTTCCAGACCGGTTCCGGCGTACTCGGCTCGCCTGTGACCTGGGAAATGGACGGCGAACAGTACGTCTCGGTGCTCTCCGGCTGGGGCGGCGCGGTGCCGTTGTGGGGCGGTGAAGTGGCCAAGCGCATCAAGGACTTCAACCAGGGCGGCATGCTCTGGACCTTCAAGCTGCCCAAAGAACTGGTCGCCAAACACTGAATCTACGACCAAATGACAAGAGCCCCCCTGCCAACGGCGCATTCGCCCGGCAGCGGGGGCTCTCTACTATCGGGTCATCGCCTGTTGACCGACAGGCCCGGACCCAGACAGAGGCCTTAACATGATCTACGCACAACCTGGCACCCCTGGCGCCATCGTCAGCTTCAAGTCGCGCTACGGTAACTACATCGGCGGCGAATTCGTCGCGCCGCAGAGCGGCCAGTACTTCACCAACACCTCGCCGGTGACCGGTGAGCAGATCGCCGAATTCCCGCGCTCCAACGCCGCCGACATCGACAAGGCCCTCGACGCCGCCCACGCCGCCGCTGACGCCTGGGGCAAGACCTCGGCCCAGGATCGCGCCTTGGTGCTGCTGAAAATCGCCGACCGCATCGAACAGAACCTCGAAGTGCTGGCCGTGACCGAAAGCTGGGACAACGGCAAGGCCGTGCGCGAGACGCTCAACGCCGACGTGCCCCTGGCCGCTGACCACTTCCGCTATTTCGCCGGGTGCATCCGTGCCCAGGAAGGCGGCGCCGCCGAGATCAACGAACACACCGCTGCCTATCACTTCCATGAGCCATTGGGTGTGGTCGGGCAGATCATTCCGTGGAACTTCCCGCTGCTGATGGCGGCCTGGAAACTCGCCCCGGCCCTGGCCGCCGGTAACTGCATCGTGCTCAAGCCGGCCGAGCAGACGCCGCTGTCGATCATGGTGTTTGCCGAGTTGATCAATGACCTGCTGCCACCGGGCGTGCTGAATATCGTCCAGGGCTTTGGCCGCGAAGCCGGCGAAGCGCTGGCCACCAGCAAGCGCATCGCCAAGATCGCCTTTACCGGCTCGACGCCTATCGGCGCGCACATCATGCATGCGGCCGCCGAGAACATCATCCCGTCGACTGTGGAACTGGGCGGCAAGTCGCCGAACATCTTCTTCGAAGACATCATGAACGCCGAGCCACAGTTCATCGAAAAGGCCGCCGAAGGCCTGGTGCTGGCGTTCTTCAACCAAGGTGAAGTGTGCACCTGCCCGTCGCGGGCGCTGGTGCAGGAGTCGATCTACGACGACTTCATGAAAGTGGTGATGAAGAAGATCGTCAAGATCAAGCGCGGCAACCCGCTGGACACCGAAACCATGGTCGGCGCCCAGGCGTCCGAGCAGCAATACGACAAGATCCTGTCCTACCTGAAAATCGCCCAGGAAGAGGGCGCCGAGTTGCTCACCGGCGGCGCGGCCGAGCGCCTGGAGGGCGACCTGTCCAGCGGTTACTACATCCAGCCGACCCTGCTCAAGGGCCACAACAAGATGCGCGTGTTCCAGGAAGAAATCTTCGGCCCGGTGGTGGGTATCACCACCTTCAAGGACGAAGCCGAAGCCCTGGCGATCGCCAACGACAGCGAATTCGGCCTGGGTGCCGGGCTGTGGACCCGTGATATCAACCGTGCCTACCGCATGGGCCGGGCGATCAAGGCCGGTCGCGTGTGGACCAACTGCTACCACCTGTACCCGGCGCATGCCGCGTTTGGCGGCTACAAGAAGTCCGGCGTGGGGCGTGAGAACCACAAGATGATGTTGGATCACTACCAGCAGACCAAGAACCTGCTGGTGAGCTACGACATCAATCCGTTGGGGTTCTTCTAACCCTCCGATGCAACGCGGTCCCCTGTGGGAGGGGGCTTGCCCCCGATAGCGGTGTGTCAGTCACAGCTGTTTCAGCTGACACGCCCTCATCGGGGGCAAGCCCCCTCCCACATGTTGCTCCCCGTACGTTCGCGACCAATGCAGTGCCCGCACTCGTTCGAAAGCAGCATTCGTACCCCGCCCCTCCCACATGTTGCTCCCTGTACGTTCGCGACTAATGCAGTGCCCTCACTCGTTCGAAAGTAGCATTCGCACCCCCATCCCCCCATGCATTAATGCCTTCACCGGAATCTTCCGGCACAACAAGAGGACCGCCCCATGTGGACTAAACCCGCGTTTACCGACCTGCGTATCGGCTTTGAAGTGACCATGTACTTCGCCAGCCGCTGATCCACCCCCGGCCAGCCACGCGCTGGCCGGGCTCGTTTTGGGAATGACCCTTTGGTCTGATTGCATTCGTCCGCGAATGGGTTAGTGTGAAGTGCATCTCCCAAAAATAATAACAACAGGCTTTCCAATGAGCCCAAATCTGAGCCTCCTGCGTAAATTCGTCTCGCCTGAAATCATCTTTGGTGCCGGCTGCCGGCACAACGTCGGTAATTACGCCAAGACCTTTGGTGCGCGCAAGGTCCTGGTGGTCAGCGACCCTGGTGTGATCGCCGCGGGGTGGGTGGCCGATGTGGAAGCCAGCCTGCAAGCCATCGGCATCGACTACTGCCTGTACAGCGACGTATCACCCAACCCGCGCGTCGAAGAAGTGATGCTGGGCGCCGAGGTGTACCGCGACAACCATTGCGACGTGATCGTCGCCATCGGTGGCGGCAGCCCCATGGACTGCGGCAAGGCCATCGGCATTGTGGTCGCCCATGGACGCAACATCCTCGAATTCGAAGGGGTGGACACCCTTCGCGTGCCCAGCCCGCCGTTGATCCTGATCCCCACCACCGCCGGCACGTCGGCGGATGTCTCGCAGTTCGTGATCATTTCCAACCAACAGGAACGCATGAAGTTCTCCATCGTCAGCAAGGCGGTGGTGCCGGATGTGTCGCTGATCGACCCGGAAACCACGGCCAGCATGGACCCGTTCCTGTCCGCCTGTACCGGTATCGACGCGCTGGTGCATGCCATCGAAGCGTTCGTGTCCACCGGTCACGGCCCGCTCACCGATCCCCATGCGCTGGAAGCCATGCGCTTGATCAACGGCAACCTGGTGCAGATGATCGCCAACCCCGGTGACATTGCCCTGCGCGAGAAGATCATGCTCGGCAGCATGCAGGCCGGCTTGGCGTTCTCCAATGCGATCCTCGGCGCGGTGCATGCCATGTCCCACAGCCTCGGCGGGTTTCTCGACCTGCCCCATGGGTTGTGCAACGCGGTGCTGGTGGAACACGTGGTGGCGTTCAACTACAACTCGGCGCCGGAGCGTTTCAAGGTGATTGCCGAGACGTTCGGCATCGACTGCCGGGGCCTCAACCATCGGCAGATTCGGGGGCGGCTGGTGGAGCATCTGATTGCCCTGAAACACGCGATCGGCTTTCACGAAACCCTCGGTTTGCACGGGGTGCGCGTGGCGGATATTCCGTTCCTATCCCAGCATGCCATGCACGACCCGTGCATCCTCACCAACCCCCGTGAGTCGAGCCAGCGTGACGTCGAGGTCGTCTATGGCGAAGCTCTCTGACGACCAGCAGCGCGCCCTGGCCGGGTTGCTGGGGCTGGGCGACCAGTCGGCGCGCAAGAGCCATTACCCGGAACTGACCGCGCGGCTCGATGAGCTGGAGGCCGAGCGCAAGCGCTACATCCGCCTTAACGATGAGCTGGAGCAACGGGTGGCGGCGCGCACCGATGAGTTGCTGGAAGCCAACCGCAACCTGCAACAGCAGATCGCCCAGCGCGAACAGGTCGAACAGGAACTGCGCGATGCCCGCGATGCCGCCGAGGCCGCCAACCGCAGCAAGGACAAATACCTCGCCGCCGCCAGCCATGACTTGTTGCAACCGCTCAACGCCGCGCGCCTGCTGATCGCCACCCTGCGCGAACGCAACTTGCCCAGCGTCGAGCAGGTGCTGGTCGAACGCACCCACCAGGCCCTGGAAGGCGCCGAGGATTTGCTCACCGACCTGCTGGATATCTCGCGGCTCGACCAGGCCGCGGTCAAGCCGGATGTGGCGGTGTATCGCCTGGATGAACTGTTTGCGCCGCTGGTCTCGGAATTCCAGTCAGTGGCCTTGGCCGCCGGGCTCAATCTGCGCGCGCATACCGGCCACTACGCGATTTGCACCGACTTGCGCCTGGTCACGCGCATCCTGCGCAATTTCCTCAGCAACGCCTGCCGTTACACCGACGACGGCTGCATCCTGCTCGGCGCGCGCCGCCGTGGCGACCGCCTGCACCTGGAAGTGTGGGACACCGGGCGCGGCATCCCGGCCGATCGGCTCGACGCGATCTTCCTCGAATTCAACCAGCTGGACGTCGGCCGCGCCTCGGACCGCAAGGGCGTGGGCCTGGGCTTGGCGATTGTCGAGCGTATCGCCGAGATCCTCGGCTACCCGGTGGCGGTGCGCTCGTGGCCGGGGCGCGGGTCGATGTTCAGCATCGAAGTGCCCATCAGCGAGGACATGCCGTTGGCCATCAGCCAGTTGCCGGTGCAAGCGACGACGGGCAACCCCTTGCCGGGGCGGCGTTTGCTGGTGCTGGATAACGAACTCAGCATCCTGGAAAGCATGAGCGCGCTGCTCGGCCAGTGGGGCTGCGAGGTGGTTACCGCCACCGACCAGGCCGGCGCCTTGCTGGCGTTGCAGGGCAGGGCGCCGGAGTTGATCCTGGCGGACTACCACCTCGACCACGGCGTGGTGGGTTGCGAGGTGGTCAAGTACCTGCGCGAGCACTTCGACCAGCCGATTCCCGCGGTGATCATCACGGCTGACCGCACCGACCAATGCCGGCGCATGCTGCGGCGGCTGGACGCGCCATTGTTGAACAAACCGGTCAAGCCCGGGAAGTTGCGGGCGGTATTGAGCCAGTTATTGGCCTAGGGTCTTGATACCTGTCAACACCGCCTGCGGCATTTTGCGCCATGCTCCCTGCCTGATTTGACGGCCGACGGAGAACCCCATGAGCGCCCCCGTAACAACCGCTGCATCCTTCAAGTTGCCCCTGGGCCTGGTCGTCGCCGTGCTGGTGATGGTCGGGGTGCTGCTGTTGCCGATGCCCGCCGACTTGCCGGTGGCGGGGCATCGCATGCTGGCGATCCTCGCGTTTGCCGTGGTGGTGTGGATCACCGAGGCGGTGTCGTATGAAGCCAGCGCGATCATGATCACTTCGCTGATGGCGTTCCTGCTCGGCACCGCGCCGTCGCTGCAAGACCCCACGCACCTGATCGGTTCCAGCCCGGCCATCAGCATGGCGCTTACCGGCTTTTCCAACCCCGCGCTCGCGCTGGTGGCGGGCGCGTTGTTCATCGCCGCCGCCATGACCCACACCGGCCTCGACCGGCGTATCGCCCTGGTCACCCTGACGCGGGTGGGTACCAGCACGCGCGGTATTCTGCTGGGGGCGATCGCGGTGACTATCCTGCTCAGCCTTGTCGTCCCCAGCGCCACTGCGCGCAGTGCCTGTGTGGTGCCGATCATGATGGGCGTGGTCGCCGCGTTTGGCGTCGACAAACGCTCCAACATCGCTGCGGGCTTGATGATCGTGGTGGCCCAGGGCACCAGCATCTGGAACGTCGGCATCCAGACCGCCGCCGCACAAAACCTGCTGACCGTGGGCTTTATGGACAAGATGCTCGGCCAGCGCGTGTCGTGGATCGACTGGCTGATCGCGGGGGCGCCATGGGCGCTGATCATGTCGGCGGTGCTGTTGTTCCTGGTGATCAAGCTGCTGCCACCGGAAAGCGACAGCATCCCTGGCGGCAAAGAGGCGGTGGCGCAGTCGCTGGTGGATATCGGCCCGATGACCGGGCCGCAGAAGCGCCTGCTGGCTGTGTCGGTGCTGCTTCTGCTGGCCTGGGCCACGGAAGGGCGCCTGCACAACTTCGACACCACCTCGACGACCTACGCCGGGCTGGTGTTCCTGCTGTTGCCGGGGATTGGTGTGATGACCTGGAAGGATGTGCAGTCGCGGATTCCGTGGGGCACGGTGATCGTGTTTGGCGTGGGCATCAGCCTGGGCACGGCGCTGCTGACCACCCAGGCCGGGCAGTGGCTGGGTTCGCAGGTGGTGGCGCACACTGGGCTGGACAAGGTCGGGCCGCTGGGCGTGTTTGCGATCCTCGGGGCGTTTTTGATCTTGATCCACTTGGGGTTTGCCAGTGCGACGGCGTTGACCTCGGCGTTGTTGCCGATCCTGATTGCGGTGTTGCAGACCTTGCCGGGGGAGTTCAACCGGTTGGGGATGACCATGCTATTGGGGTTTGTTGTCAGCTACGGGTTTATCCTGCCGATCAACGCGCCGCAGAACATGGTGTGTTTGGGGACTGGGACGTTTACGGCACGGCAGTTTGCCAAGGTGGGGATTTTGGTCACGTTGATCGGCTACCTGCTGATGCTGGTGTTTGCGGCGACTTACTGGAGCTGGCTCGGCTGGATCTGATAGGGCGTGTGGTCTCCAATACAAAGGAGATCCAATGTGGGAGGGGGCAAGCCCCTCCCACATTTTGATCTCCATGGACCAGATAGACCTTGCTCTGTACCCAACCCAGAAAGCTGGTCAGCCCAGACGCCGCCATCACCGCCAACCCCCATACTTGACCTTGCCCACGCCAGGCATCAATTGCCCCTTCAACATGGCAAGATGAACTCCTCTCAGGTTTACTACTCCCTGAGTAATGGAGTCACCGACCTTGCGTGTCGGCTCATCAAGGTCACCGAATGGACAAATACACCCCCCGCACCTGGCAGCCTCACGAGCGCCCGAGCCTGCCGGGCTCGCCGTCGACGCCGTTGCACCCCACCCACAAGCGCTGGCTGTATGCCTTGGTCGGCGTACTCGTAGCCATCACCGGCGGCCTGGGCAACTCGCTGGTGATCGCCAACCTGCAATACCTGCAAGGCGCCTTGGGCGCGACCACCGCGGAAATGGCCTGGTTGCCCGCCGCCTATGTGATGACCAACGTGTGCATGAACCTGCTGCTGGTGAAGTTTCGCCAGCAATTCGGCCTGCGTGCGTTTACCGAGGTGTTCCTGGTGCTCTATGCACTGGTGACCTTCGGCCACTTGTTCGTCAACGACCTCAACTCGGCCATCGCCGTGCGGGCAGCCCACGGGATGGTGGGGGCGGCGCTCAGTTCCCTGGGTTTGTACTACATGATCCAGGCGTTCCCCGCCAAATGGCGCTTGAAGGCGCTGGTGCTGGGGTTGGGGACCGCGCAGCTGGCCTTGCCCCTGGCGCGGTTGTTCTCCGAAGACCTGCTGCAAATCGCCGAATGGCGCGGCTTGTACCTGTTCGAACTGGGCATGGCGCTGATCTGCCTGGGCTGCGTGTTCCTGCTCAAGTTGCCGCCCGGCGACCGTTTCAAGACCTTTGAAAAACTCGACTTCCTCACCTTCGCCATTCTCGCCAGCGGTGTGGCGCTGCTCTGCGCGGTGCTGTCCTTGGGGCGCATCGACTGGTGGCTGGAAGCGCCGTGGATCGGCGTGGCCTCGGCCTGTTCCCTGGTGTTGATCATGACTGGCCTGGCCATTGAGCATAATCGCGCCAACCCGCTGCTGATGACCCGTTGGCTGGGCAGCGGCACCATGATTCGCCTGGCGCTGGCGGTGATCCTGATTCGCATGGTGTTGTCCGAGCAGTCCACCGGCGCGGTGGGGTTCATGCAGATGTTGAACATGAGCTACGAGCAGATGCACACGCTGTACGTGGTGATGCTGGCCGGGGCGATCAGCGGGCTGGTGGTCAGTGCGCTGACGATCAACCCGGCGCACTTGCTGATGCCGCTGGTGATTGCCCTGGCGCTGATGGCCACCGGCTCGGTGATGGACAGTTTCTCCAGTAACCTGACCCGCCCGCAGAACCTGTATATCAGCCAGTTCCTGCTAGGCTTTGGCGGCACCTTCTTTTTGGGGCCGACCATGGTGCTGGGGACTAAAAACGTGCTGACCAACCCACGCAACCTGGTGAGTTTCTCGGTGATGTTCGGGATCTGCCAGAACCTCGGCGGCCTGATCGGCGCGGCGTTGCTCGGCACGTTCCAGGTGGTGCGCGAGAAGTTTCACTCCAGCATGATCGTCGAGCACCTGACCTTGCTCGACCCTCGCGTGGCCGCCCGAGTGCAGGGCGGCGGCTCGGCCTATGGCGGCATCGTCGCTGACCCGGAGTTGCGCAACCTCATGGGGATTCGCAGCCTGGCCACCGCGGCAACCCGTGAGGCCAATGTCATGGCCTACAACGATGTGTTCATGCTGATCGCGATCATCGCGATCCTGACCATGATCTGGATCTTTATCCGCAGTCTGTGGCTGATGAGCACCACTAAAGCAGCCACTCCCGTTCAACCCAGCGGCGCCTCTTCATGACCGAACCGACCACGACCACTACCAATGCCATCGCCGCCACCCCGGAAGGCACCACACCACCGGGGGCCACCGTCACCGAACCGCGCTCCCTGTGGGTACGCATCCTTTCGTCCCTGGGCTTTGCCGCGATTGCCCTGGTGGGCGTGCTGGTCGTGCTGTACGCCTGGCAGCTGCCGCCGTTCAGCAGCGCGGTGGAAACCACCGAGAACGCCCTGGTGCGCGGCCAGGTGACCATTATCGGCCCGCAGCTCAGCGGCTATGTGTTCGAGGTGCCGGTGCAGGACTTCCAGTACGTCAAGGCCGGCGACTTGCTGGTGCGCCTGGATGACCGCATCTACCAGCAGCGCCTCGACCAGGCCCTGGCCCAACTGGCGGTGCAGAAGGCTTCGCTGGCCAATGTGGTGCAGCAACGCAACAGTGCCGAAGCAACGATCAAACTGCGCCAGGCCGCATTGGTGGACAGCCAGGCGCAGGCGCGCAAAAGCACCGCCGACTTGCGGCGCAATGAAGCGTTGATCAGCGACGGTTCGGTGTCCAAGCGCGAGCTGGACGTAACCCGCGCCGCCCATGCACAGACTATTGCGGCGGTCGCGCAAGCCCAGGCCAGCCTGGAAATCGCGCGGCAGGATTTGCAGACGGTCATCGTCAATCGCGGTTCCCTGGAAGCGGCCGTGGCCAGTGCCGAAGCGGCGTTGGAGTTGGCGCGTATCGACCTGTCCAACACCCGCATTACTGCACCCCGTGACGGTCAACTGGGGCAGATTGGCGTGAGGCTGGGTGCCTACGTCAACTCTGGCGCGCAGTTGATGGCGCTGGTGCCGAAGCACCTGTGGGTGATCGCGAATATGAAGGAAACCCAGATGAACAACGTGCAGGTGGGCCAACCGGTGACCTTCACCGTGGATGCGCTGAACCACCGCAAGTTTCGCGGCACGGTGCAGCATATATCCCCGGCCACCGGCTCGGAGTTCAGCCTGTTGCAGGCGGATAACGCCACGGGCAACTTTGTGAAGATTGCCCAGCGCGTGCCGGTAAGGATTACCGTGGACCCGGATCAGGCTGAGAGTGAACGGCTGCGGCCGGGGTTGTCGGTGGTGGTGAGTATCGACACCGCCGGCCGCCTCAAAAACTCCCCACCTTGACATCACTGACACAACACAAGTTAAAACTGTGGGAGGGGCGGTGCGACGATTCGACTTGCCCCCGATTGCGGTGTGTCAGTCAGCTCATCTGTTACTGATCCACCGCCATCGGGGGCAAGTCGAATCGTCGCACCGCCCCTCCCACATTTGGAATGTATTTCAAGGCGAAATCGAGGCGGGTTGATTGGCCTTGCTCCAATAACGCTAAGCCTGGTTTACCCGGCAGGTGATGAGCATTCACCGGATGACTCACCGGCTCGATGCAAAAGAACCCCAAGCCCGGCGGGCAGTACAGCAGGAAGTAATCGGCCCCGCTGGCCTGGCATTCCAGCGCATAGCCCAGTTCCGGCTGTTCGATCCGGCAGTACCCGTCCCACTGGCAAAAGCCATTGT
>NZ_JBMDIS010000091.1:0-24329 GCF_057808775.1 Pseudomonas sp. FG86
GCCCAACGCGGGGCAAGCCCGCTCGCCACAGGAAGCCCGCTCGCCACAACAAGCCCGCTCACCACAACAAGCCCCCTCGCCACAACAAGCACCGTATTAGTCGTGAAGGGCTTTTGCCGCGGTCAGCAGCCCCTGGAACTTGCGATAACGGGCTTCCAGCACCGGCTGCTGTATCAGGTCAGGCGTGTACCGCGCTTTTACCGGCATGCCCGCTTCCAACAGTGCGGCGCCTTGCCCTATCGCCAGGAACCCCAGCTTCGCCGCGCCCACGCAAGCGCTCAATTCGCTGCCGTGCAAGGTGTAGATTTCACGCCGCAGGATATTGGCCAGCAACTGCGCCCAATACTCACTGCGCGCACCGCCGCCCACCAAGGCGCACGAGGTCACGTTGGCGCCGGTCGATTGCACCGCATGCAAGGCGTCGAGCAAACCAAACCCCACCCCCTCCATCACCGCATACCCGAGCATCGCCGGTGTGCAGTCGTGACCCAGGTTCATGAAACCACCGCGCAGCAAGGGATCGTTGTGGGGTGTGCGCTCGCCGGCCAGGTACGGCAAAAACAACGGTGTGTCCAAAGGCACCGGCTGCCCGATGGGCAACTGCGCCTGCACCTGGTCCAATAGTGTTTGTTCATCTGAATGCCCCGTCAGTCGCGTCACCCAGCGCAGGCAACTGGCGCCAGCCAGCATCGCGCCCATGGTGTACCAGCGATTGGGCAGCGCATGGCAGAAGCTATGCACGGCGCTGGCCGGGTTGCCGGCCGCATGGTCGGTGATGGCGACAATCGCTGCGCTGGTGCCCAGGGTAATGAAGCCATCACCGGCGTTGATCGCGCCAATGCCGACCGCTGCGACAGGGTTATCGCCACCGCCCCCGGCAATCACCACGTCAGTGGATAAGCCCAGTCCCGTGGCCGTCAACAAAGCGCTCGCCGCGCCACCCTCCACCAGCCTGGGCAGTTGCTCAGGCGTAAGGCCGGTCGCCCGCACCATCGGGGAAAACCATTCCCGCCGTGCCACATCCAGCCATAACGTACCCGCCGCATCGGACATCTCGCTGATGCGCTCGCCACTCAGGCGCAGGCGCAGGTAATCCTTGGGCGACAGCACGCAATCAATCGCCTTGAACACCTCGGGTTCATGCTGTTGCAGCCACAGCAGTTTCGGCGCGGTCAGCCCGGCCATCGGCAGGCTGCCGGTGACGTCGGCAAAGCCGCTCCCGAGTTGCGCGGCTTCGGCCACGGCGCGGGAGTCGTCCCACAGGATCGCCGGGCACAACACGCGGTTGTCCGCCCCCAGCAACACCGCGCCGTGCATCTGCCCCGACAGGCCGATACAGGCCACGCGTGTAAACGCCTCGTGTCCGCGCAGTTGCGCCAACGCCTGCAAACAGGCTTGCCACCAGTCTTCCGGCGCCTGTTCTGACCAGCCGCTGTGCCGCCGCGACACGCTCAAGCGCACGCCGGCATGGGCCAGCACCGCACCACTGGCGTCCATCAGGATGGCTTTGAGTTCCGAGGTGCCCAGGTCGATGCCGAGGGAAACAGGACGGTTCATGCGTGTGTTATTCCAATCAATGACAGCCACAGGAGTTACGTAACTGCAGGGTCGGCGCCAGGCGCACACTCTGGGGTGGAGCGTCAGGCGACGCCATACGTTGCAGCAACAGGTCGACCGCGCGGGCGCCGAGGGCCTTGACCGGCTGCGCGATCAGGCTCAGGCGCGGCACGAAAAAGTCCGCCCAGTCAAAATCATCAAAGCCCACCAGGGCCATTTGCCTTGGCACTTCGAGCTGCGCGTCACGCAAGGCGTGCATCGCGCCGAGGGTCATCAGGTTATTGCCGGCCATGATCGCGGTGGGTGGCGCAGACAGGCCCAGCAATTGCACGGTGGCCTGGCGCGCCGGCTCGCTGTTGGAACCGCCATTGACCAGCAACTGCGGATCAAACGCCAGCCCTGCCGCGTGCAAGGCGGCGCGGTAACCGGCGACCCGTTCATCCGTGGTGCTGAACCCCGTACGCCCGGCAATAAACCCAATCCGGCGATGCCCATGGGCGATCAAGTGCTCAATCAGCGCCTGAGTGGGTTGGGTATTCTCGACCCCGACCTGGTCAAAGTGCTCGCTCATCATCCGATCCACCAGCACCGCCGGTATCTCGTTGGCCTTCAGGTACTCCAGGGCCAGCGAGCCGTTCGACGGCGCCAGCACAATGCCGTCGACGCGTCGGTGATGCAGCGCCGTGACCACCCGCAGCTCCTGCTCGGGGTCATCATGGGTGTCGACGAACAGCATCATGTAGCCGTGTTTGGCGCACTCGGTTTCAATCGCGTGCACCGTCTCGCTGAAGTAATGGTTGGACAGCGCCGAGATCGCCACGCCGATCGTGCTGGTGCTCGAGCGTGCCAGCGAGCGCGCCAGGGTGTTGGGGATGTACCCCAACTCCTGGATCGCGCGCTGTACCGCCTGCACCGTGGCCGGGCTGACTTTGCGGGTGCCGTTCAACACATGTGACACGGTCGATGTCGACACCCCCGCCCTGCTTGCGACGTCATCCATGGTGACCACGGCGCCGTTCCTCTCAATGAATCAATGTTTGCTCGACCAGCCGCTGTAGGTGCCGACGTTGTCACGGGTGATCAGTTTGGGCGTGAGCAGGGTCACCGCTTCGGCCGGGGCCTTGTCATTGAGCAGGTCATTGCCGATGTTCACCGCTGTCTGCGCCATGGCCCACGGGTCCTGGCTGGCGGATGCCTGGATCTGTGTGTCGGTCTTGAGCGCATGTTCGATATCCGGCGCGCCGTCCACCGACGTAATGATGATGCCGCTGCGCTTGAGCTGCTTGGCCGCCAGGTCGCTGCCGATGGCTTGCGGGTCGTTGATCGCGAACAGGCCGTCGATGCTCGGGAAGCGGGTCAGGTAACCCTGCATGGCGTTCAGGCCGCCTTCGCGCGAGCCCTTGCCGTCCTGGTCGTCGGACAGCACCTTGATGTCGGGTGCCGCGGCCAGGGCGGCCTTGCAACCTTTGACGCGATCGGTCACCGCCGTGACTTGCGGGCCGTTCTGGATAATCACGTTGCCCTTGCCCTTGAGCTTGTCCACCAGGAACTGGCAGGCCAGCTTGCCGGCTTCGACGTTGTCGGTCTGCACGGTGGCATTCACGCCCTTGGCGTCCACGTCCACGGCCACCACGACAATCCCGGCGTCGCGCGCTTTCTTGATCGCGGAGGCCATGGCAGAAGGGTCGACGGCGTTGATCAGGATCAGGTCGACCTTGGACGAGATGAAGTTGTCGATCTGCGAGAACTGCTTGCTCAGGTCATAGTCGGCCGACACCGAGGTCACCTTGACGTCGGGGTTCAGGGCCTTGGCCCTTGCGGTTGCGCCGTCGGCCAGTGTCACGAAATACGGGTTGCCGAGCGAGCCCATGCTGATGCCGAGGGCTTTGAGCTCGCGGGCTTCAACGGCTTGGGACATCAGGGCGGCCAAGGCCATGACGGGGAACAGATGTTTAAGGTTCATGCGGGTCTCTCTTGTGATTGTTGTATGAGTGAATTCAGGTGCGCGCACCGGATTGGCGATAACGATCCAGCGCCACTGCGCCGATGATCACGATGCCCTTGATGATGTACTGCCAGATATCCGATACCCCCAGCAGCACCAGGCCATTGGTGAGTACCGCAATGATCAGGGCGCCGATCAATGTGCCGCCGATGGTGCCGACCCCGCCGGTAAAGCTGGTGCCGCCGAGGATCACGGCGGCAATCGCGTCCAGTTCATAGGATTGCCCCAGTTGCAGGCCGTTGGCGGCGAACAGGCGCGAGGCGCTCATCACCGCACCGAGCCCGGCCAGCGCACCGGACATGGCATAGACAAACAGCAGCACTTTCCACACCTTGATTCCGGAGAGCCGCGCCGCTTCGGGGTTGCCGCCCACCGAATAGATCTGCACGCCCATCACGGTGCGACGCAGGATGAACCACGACAGGGCCACCACCGCCACGGCGATCACCACCAGCCACGGCACGCCGAGGATCGAGTCATTGCCGATAAAGGCAAAAGGCAGGTCGGGGTTGAACACCGTCTTGTCATCGGCGAGCAAGCGCGCCAGGCCGCGCATGGCGGTCAAGGCCCCGAGGGTGACGATAAACGGCGGCAGGCGCATGAAGGCAATCAGCCCGCCGTTGACCAGGCCCAGCAACAGGCCAAAGCCGATACCGGCGGCGATACCGAACATGCCGAACTGCGGCGACATCGACGCCTGCAACGCCACCACGGCCGACGCCGCCAGGATCGCCCCCACCGACAGGTCGATGCCCGCCGTGAGGATCACAAAGGTCATGCCCGCTGCCAGCACCACATTGACCGACGCCTGCTGGGTGATGATCGACAGGTTCTGCATCGTCAGGAAGTTTTCACTGGCCAGGGCAAAGCCCACCAGCAGCAGGATCAGCACCGGCAGCATGCCGACCGTGCGCATCAGCCCTCGGACGCGTTCGGCCTTGCCGACAGCCGGGAGGGTCATCGTGTTGTGTGAATCAGCCATGGGCAACCACCTGATCGCCACCAGTGGCGAGGTCAATAATACGTTCCTGGGAAATGACGTGGCCGGAAGCCCCGCCGACTTCGGCCACCAACTGGCCTTCGCGCATGATCAGCACACGGTCGCAGGTGCCGATGATTTCCGGCAATTCGCTGGAGATCACCACGATGCCGACGCCCGCCTGGGCCAGTTGGTTGATGATGCGGTAGATCTCGGACTTGGAGCCGATGTCCACGCCCCGCGTCGGTTCGTCGAGGATCAGCACATGCGGCTTGACCTCCAGCAGCCGCGCCAGCAAGACTTTTTGCTGGTTGCCACCGGACAACGCCCCCACATTGACCTTGCCCGAGGCCACGCGGATCGACAGTGACTTGATCGCGTCATTCGAGCGTTGCGCGGCATGCCGGCGATCGAGCACGCCACCGGCATGGGCGTCGGGCACACAGGCACAGACATTGATGTTGTCGGCCACGCTCATGTCGAGGAACAGGCCCTGGGCCTTGCGGTCTTCGGTGAGGTAGACCACGCCGGCCCGAATCGCATCGGCCGGGTTGCGCAGTTGGGTCACGCGCTCGCCCACCACTTCCAGGGTGCCGGAGGTGCGCGGGTCGGCGGCGAAAATCAGTCGCGCCAGTTCGGTGCGCCCTGCACCGACCAAACCGGCAATGCCCAGCACTTCACCGGCATGCAGGTCGAAACTGCAATTGCGCACGCGCTTGCCATCGGCCATGTCACGCACGCGCATCACCACGTTGCCGGGGTTATAGGCCGCGTGTTCCTTTTTGTAGAAACCGGAGAGGTCGCGGCCCACCATCATTTTCACCAACACCTCGGCCGACAGCGCGTCGCGGGTCAATTCGCCGATGTATTGGCCGTCGCGCAGCACCGAGACGCGGTCCGACAGCTCGTAGATCTCGGCCATACGGTGGCTGATATAGATGATCGCCAGGCCCTGGCTACGCAGTTGCTTGATCAGCGCGAACAGGCGGTCGGTCTCGCGGGACGACAGCGGCGTGGTTGGCTCGTCCATCACCAGCAACTTGGCATGGGCATGCAAGGCGCGGGCGATTTCCACCAATTGGCGCTCGGCGATCGACAGGCTGCTGACCTGGGTTGCCGGGGTGAACTCGGCGCCCAGGCGTTGCAGCACCTCGACGCAACCGGCCTGCATGCCCTGGCGGTCGATGGTCCAGCCACGACGCAGTTCCCGGCCCAGGTAGATATTCTCGGCCACGCTCAGGTTCGGGCACAGGCTCAGTTCCTGATAGATCACGGCGATGCCGAGGGCTTTGGCGGTGGCGGGCGTGAAGGTGGCGACACGCTGGCCGGCGATGCGGATTTCGCCGCCGGGATCGGCCTGGTAGGCGCCGGAGAGGATTTTCATCAGAGTCGATTTGCCGGCACCGTTCTCCCCCATCAAGGCGTGGATTTCGCCGGGGTAGACCTTCAGGCCGACATTCTTGAGCACACGCAAACCGTTGAAGGTTTTGCTGATGCCCTGCATCTCAAGCAAGGGTTCAAGGCTCATGACTGAGCTCCTGGTTTTATTATTTTTGTCTATCGACCCCTTGGATCAGAGCCGATTGCCACCGACTCTAATCAGATACATTTACTTACGCAAGCGCTTGCGTGCGCCGTTTGTCGCTAGAAGAAACGTTTCATCAAGCACTTTAATCGCAATTTCAGCCTTTGTAGCGTTTCGGCAGCATGCGCACCAGGGTGTTATCGCGCACCCAGTAATGGTGGAACAACCCCGCCGCCGCGTGCAGGCCGATCAACCAATAGCCGGCGCTGCCCAGCCACTCATGCCAGTGCTTGAACTGCCGGGCCAGGTCCGGGTCCGGTGCGACCAGCGTGGGTAAGCCGAACTCGAAATACGGCACCGGCTTGCCTGCGGCATTGAGCATCAGCCAGGCCAGCAGTGGCGTGATGATCATCAGGCCGTACAACGCCAGGTGCATCAGGTGCGATGCAGCCGTTTGCCAGGCGGGCGGTCGCGGCACAATCGGCGGGCGTGGCGCCAGGCGTCCCAGCAGACGCAGCCAGACCAGCACGAATATGCCAATCCCGAACAGCGCATGGCCACCGAGGAACACGCCCTTGAGCGCATGCCCGCGGGGCAGCAGGCCTTTGATTTCGATACAGGCGTACACGCCAACGAACAGCGCGAGCATCAGCCAGTGCAGGCTCATCGACAGCCTTGCGTAGCGCGTTGTCATCTGGTTTTCGGTCATGGGAAAGGAGCCTTATGCAGGAAGGGTGGCCGGTCTCGGCCTCGAAGCGTCGGCGTCACCCTGCCTGCGAAGTCTTAAGGCAGTCTGAAGATCGGCCGATCGATCATTTTCACCACCTTCAGACTTCGTTAAGAAATGCCTCCGATACTCCACCCAACTTCACTTGGGAGACGTATCGCCAATGCCCGACATCGATTGGAGCGATCGCTTGCCGCTGCTGTTTGGCCAGGCCGACAGTACGCCGCTATGCCTCGCCCGTGCCCTGCCCCAAGACCCTCAGCGCGCGGAATTCGAGGCGTTTATCCAACAGCGTTTTCGCATTGCCCACGGCGCCGATATCCGCCACTTCATGCCGCAGTTGTTTGGCGTGAGCCAGGCCAACGGTGAACTGTGTGCCGTCGCCGGGGTGCGCCTGGCGAACGCAGAACCGTTGTTCCTGGAACGTTACCTGGACCATCCGATCGAGCCACTGATCAGTGCCGCCGCCGACCAACCGGTGGAGCGCGGGGCCATTGCCGAAGTCGGCAACCTGGCCGCCAGCGATACCGGCAGCGCCCGCCTGAGCATCATCGCCATCACCTGGCTGCTGGCCATGGGTGGCCTGGAGTGGGTGGCGTTCACCGGCAATATCGGCCTGGTCAACAGCTTCCACCGCCTCGGCTTGAAGCCGGTCACCCTGTGCGCCGCCGACCCGCAGCGCCTGGGCGATGACCGCCATCACTGGGGCAGTTACTACGAAAGCCAACCTTGGGTGCATGTCGGCAATATCCGCGCCGGTTTTATCCATTTGCGCAACATGGGCCTGTTCTCACGCCTGGGGTTGCCTACCACGATTGAGGACGCCAGCCATGTCGCCTGAAACCCGCCGCTTCCACGCCGTGCTTCGCGGTTACGCCGAGCGCAATGACGGTGCTATCGCCTTGTGGGGCGACACCTTGAAGATGGATTACGCCTCACTGTTCGCCGAAGTCGAGTACCGCCGCGAACGCCTGCGCGACGAAGGCGTGAAAGTGGTCGCCCTGGCCTTGGACAATGGCGTCGAGGCCATGCTGTGGGACCTGGCGGTGCTGTTCGAGGGGCTGACCTGCCTGACCCTGCCGCCGTTCTTCAGCCCGGCACAGCGCGCCCACTGCCTGCAACAAAGCCACGCTGAGCGGGTGCTCGCCGAGCCCCACCTGGAGGCTGAACTGCTCGCCAGTGGCTACCGCCAATCCGGCGAATTCTGGTGCCGTACGTTTGAAGGCCGCCCTTCGATGCCATCGGCTACCGCCAAGCTGACCTTCACCTCCGGCACCACCGGGGCGCCCAAGGGCGTGTGCCTGAGCGCCGACAGCCTGTTGCGGGTGGCCCGTGAGTTGTACCAGGCCAGCCACGTCACCGACCCACGCCATCACCTGGCCTTGTTACCCATTGCGATTTTGCTGGAGAACCTCGGTTGCTACGCCGCGCTGTATGCCGGCGCCACCTTGAGCCTGCCCAGCCAGAAGAGCCTGGGTATCCAGGGCGCCAGCGCGGTGGACGCAGCGCAATTGCTCGGTTGCCTGGCGGCACGCCAGCCCCACAGCCTGATCCTGGTGCCGCAGTTACTGTTGATGTTGGTCATCGCCGCCGAGCAAAAGGCATTCAGCCCCCTGGGGCTGCGCTTCGCCGCGGTCGGCGGTGCGCGTGTGTCCAAGGCCTTGTTGCAACGGGCGCACCACCTGGGCATGCCGGTGTACGAAGGCTACGGGCTCTCGGAATGCGCTTCGGTGGTGTGCCTGAACCGCCCTGAGGCCAACCGGCCGGGGAGTGTCGGCCGGCCCCTGCCCCACGTGGAAATCCGCCTGGCTGAAGACGGTGAAGTGCTGATCAAGGGATCGACCCTGCTCGGCTACCTGGGCCAGCCCGGCCAGCCCGAACAATGGTGGCCCAGCGGCGACCTGGGCGCCTTCGACGAAGACGGTTTTCTCTACCTCAAGGGCCGCAAGAAACATCAGTTCGTCACCAGTTACGGGCGCAACGTCAACCCGGACTGGGTCGAGGCCGAGCTGACCCAGGGCGGGGTCATCGCCCAGGCGTTCGTGTACGGCGAAGCGCTGCCGCAGAACCACGCCCTGCTGTGGCCCCATCGCGCCGACTGCAGCGACGCCCAACTGGCCGCCGCCGTGGCCGAGGCCAATAGCAGCCTGCCGGACTACGCCCAGGTGCATCGCTGGACGCGCCTGGCAGAACCCTTCACCGCCGCCAATGGCTTGCTCACCGCCAATGGCCGGCCACGGCGCGACGCCATCGTCGCCCGTTATCAAGCCCCGCTTGCCCCTGCACTCAACGAGGAAACCTCATCGTGAATTTTTTCGACTCGCTGCAAGAAGCCACCCAACAGGAACGTCACGCACTGTTCAACCTGCCGATCATCCGTGATGCCATGGAAGGCAAGGTCAGCCTGGAAAGCTATCGCGCATTCCTGGCCCAGGCCTACTACCACGTACGGCATACCGTGCCGTTGATGATGGCTTGCGGCGCGCGCTTGCCCTCGCGCCTGGAATGGCTGCGCAAGGCCGTTTGCGACTACATCGAAGATGAATATGGCCATGAGCAATGGGTGCTGGATGACATCGCCGCCTGTGGCGGCGACAAGGCGGCGGTACGCGATGGGCGCCCTGGGTTGCCCATCGAATTGATGGTCAGCTACCTCTATGACCTGATCGCCCGTGACAACCCGGTTGGCCTGTTCGGCATGGTCAACGTGCTGGAAGGCACCAGTATCGCCCTGGCCACCCATGCGGCCGATAGCATCCGCGATCGCTTGCAACTGCCGGCCACCGCGTTCAGCTACCTGAGCTCCCACGGTTCCCTGGACATCGGCCACATGGAAACCTACCGCCGCTTGATGAACAGCCTGGATGATCCTGAAGACCAGGCTGCCGTGATCCGCGCATCCAAGGTGGTGTACGCGCTCTACACCGATATGTTCCGCAGCCTGCCGCGCCTTGGGGAGGCTTCCCATGCGCCTGTCTGACGCCCGCGTGGTGCTGACCGGCGCCAGCGGTGGGATTGGCCTGGCGATTGTGTCCGCCCTCTGCGCCAGTGGCGCGCGGGTGCTGGCCGTGGCCCGTCATCGTGGGCCGTTGGAAGGTTTGCTTGAACGCTATCCGCAGCAATTGTGCTGGGTAAGCGCCGACCTGACCTTTCTCGCCGACCGGCGCAAAGTGCTGGCCGCCGCCGAAGCCATCGGCGGCGTGAACCTGCTGATCAACGCCGCCGGTATCAATCACTTCGCGATGCTGGAGCAACTGGACGACAACGAAATCAACGGGATGCTGGCGCTGAACATCACGGCGCCCATCTGCCTGACCAAGCTGCTGTTACCCATGCTCAAGCAGGCGCCAAGCGCCATGGTGGTGAACGTCGGCTCTACCTACGGCTCCATCGGCTACCCCGGCTATGCCACCTACTGCGCCACCAAGTTCGCCTTGCGCGGCTTTTCTGAAGCGCTGCGCCGGGAACTGGCCGATACCCGCGTCGGGGTGCTGTACGTCGCCCCGCGCGCCACCCATACCAAGATGAACAGCCCCGCCGCGCAAGCCTTGAACGATGCGCTCAAGTCCAACGTCGACGACCCGCACACCGTGGCTTCAGCCGTGATCCAGGCGATTGCCAACGAGCGTCGCGATCTGTACCTGGGCTGGCCGGAGCGTTTCTTTGTGCGCCTTAACAGCCTGCTGCCCAACCTGGTCGACCGAGGCTTGCGCAAACAACTGCCGTTGGTACGCCGCTTGAGCGACAAACCCGAGAATGAGGACCTGAAACCATGAAACGACTTTTCGTTGCGCTGCTGCTCACCGCCCTGAGCCCCTTGACCTGGGCGCTGGAGGCCGCTGACCAGCAACGCCTGAACGACATCCAGACGCGCTGGGCCCAGATCCAATACAACCTGCCTGAAGAGCAGCGAACCCAGGCGTTCGAACAATTGGCCACCCAGGCAACGGCCTTCACCCAGGCCCGCCCCCAGGCTGCTGAGGCGTGGATCTGGTCGGGGATTGTCACCAGCAGTTGGGCCGGTGCCCAGGGCGGGCTCGGCGCGTTGAGCAAGGTCAAGGCGGCCAAGGTCGACCTGGAAAAAGCGCTGGCCCTGGACCCCAAGGCCCTGCAAGGCTCGGCCTATACCAGCCTGGCGGCCCTGTATGATCGCGTCCCCGGTTGGCCCATTGGCTTCGGCGATGCCGACAAGGCCGAACAGTTGCTCAAACAGGCCTTGCAACTGAACCCGGCGGGCATTGATAGTCTGTACTTCTGGGGTGACCACCTGTACCGGCAAAAACGCTATGGCGAAGCCCGTGATGCCCTGCAAAAAGCCCTGCTGGCCGCCCCCCGGCCGGGTCGGGAAACCGCCGATGCCGGGCGGCGCAAAGAGATCGAAAGCGTGCTGGCCGACATCAACAAAAAACTCAACTGACAGGAGTCTGCGTGCGCCTATTACTGATCGAGGATGACGTGGCATTGGGTGAAGGTATTCACCAGGCGCTGGTGCGTGAGGGCTACACCGTCGATTGGCTGCAAGACGGCAGCAGTGCCTTGCATGCCTTGCTCAGCGAAACCTTTGACGTGGTGGTGCTCGATCTCGGCCTGCCGCGCATGGATGGCTTGGAGGTGCTGCGACGCCTGCGTGACAGCGGCTCGAACCTGCCGGTGCTGATCCTCACGGCGCGGGACGCCACCGAAGACCGCATCGCCGGGTTGGATGCCGGCGCCGACGATTACCTGATCAAGCCCTTCGACCTGGCCGAACTCAAGGCGCGCCTGCGTGCCCTGCTACGGCGCAGCGCCGGACGTGCGCGGGTGATGATCGAACACGCGGGCATTTGCCTGGACCCGAGCACACAACAAGTCAGCTACCACGGTGAACCGGTGCTGCTCACGCCCAAGGAATATCAACTGCTGCACGAACTGCTGTCGCCGCCAGGCCGCGTGATGACCCGTGACCAGCTGATGCAACTGCTCTACGGCTGGAACGAAGAAGCCGAAAGCAACACCCTGGAGGTGCACATCCATCACCTGCGCAAGAAGTTCTCCAGCGAACTGATCCGCACCGTTCGCGGCGTCGGCTACCTGGTGGAGGAGCGCGGATGACCTCGATTCGGCGGCGCACCCTGACCCTGATCATCGGCCTGATGCTCGCCGGATTGCTGGTGATCAGTGTGCTGAACCTGCACGACAGCAATCACGAAATCGCCGAAGTCTACGATGCGCAACTGGCGCAGAACGCACGCCTGCTCCAGGGCGTCATGAGCATGCCGCTGGCGAGCAAAGACCAGACGGAGCTGTATCGCGCCTTCAACAAAGCCTTGGGCGAAGCCATGCCCAAGGTGGATGGGCACCCTTACGAAAGCAAGATTGCCTTCCAGGTGTGGAGCCCCCAGGGCGAACTGCTGGTGTTTACCGCCAGTTCACCGTCATTCGCCACGCCCCCGGAACAACCGGGCTACAGCAATATCGACGACCTCAATGGCCGGCAATGGCGCGGCTTCGTGCTCAAGGACAAGGACAATGGCCTGCGCATTTGGGTGGGCGAGCGCGACGATGTGCGCTCCGATCTGGTCCAGCGCATCGTGCGGCATACCTTGTGGCCGAATGTGCTAGGCAGCCTGATCCTTGCCGCCATGGTCTGGCTGGCGATTGGCTGGGGGCTCAAGCCCTTGGCCGACATGGCGGCCACCTTGCGTGCACGGCATTCCGGTTCCCTGGAACCGATGCAACTGACGCCCTTGCCCATGGAGCTGGAACCGATGCAGGCGGCGTTGAACCGTATGCTCGCGCAAATCCAGGACATGCTGGGTCGCGAGCGACGCTTTATTGCCGACGCCGCCCACGAAATGCGCACGCCCCTGGCGGTATTGCGGGTGCATGCGCAAAACCTGCTGGAAGCCGGCACCGAAACCGAGCGGCGCGAGTCCCTGGCCTTCCTGATCGCCGGTGTCGACCGCACCAGCCGCCTGGTCAACCAGTTGCTGACCATGGCACGCCTGGAACCGAGCGCCGGGCAGCCAGCGGTACAGGCGATCGACCTGGCGACAACGGTGCGTGAAACCCTGATCCAGTTGACCCCCTGGTTGCTGAGCAAGGACTTGGAACTGGTGTTCGAGGTCGACGATGCGCCGTACCAGGTGACGACCGACGCCGGCGCGATCGATATCGCCTTGACCAACCTGGTGACCAACGCGGCGAATTTCTCCCCGGAACATGGGGTGATCACCGTGGGTTTGTGCAAAAACGCCGAGTATTTCGCCCTGACCATCGACGACCAGGGCCCCGGCATCGATGAGGCCCAGCGCGACCGGCTCTTCGAGCGGTTTTACAGCCGCGGCAATGCCAAGGGGGCGGGCCTGGGCCTGACGATCGTACAAACCATCGCCCAGCGCCTGGGGGGGCGGCTGCGCCTCGAAAACCGGGAAACCGGTGGCCTGCGAGCGACCCTGGAGATCCCGGTGCGCGCGCACGTTACCTGAGCAGTGTGCCCAGCCACATTGCGCCGGTCAGCAGCACTTGCCCGGCGATCACGTAGGCGGCGAATGTGCGGCCGCCGCTGACCCAGGCCACCAGGCACTTGCTCAGCGCGTTGCAACTGAACACCAGCAATATCGGAATGGACGCAGCCTCCAGGGACAACTGGCCGCTGGTGGCCAGGGCGGCAATCGAGGCGATGGACGCGTGAGCGTCGGCGAAACCACTCAAGGTCGCGGTCAACATCACCCCCACCTGGCCGAAGTGATGGAGCATCACTGACGACAGGAAGGTAATGCCGGTCAGGGTCAAGACCATGATCAGCGCCAGCTTGAGGTCGAATGCACCGCCGACCTTGATGATTTGGCTGGCCGCTGTCGTCGGCGCGCGCAGCATCAGGGCTGCCCCATACAACGCGGTGGTGGCAAACCCGGCGAGCAGCGGCCAGGCCATCTGCGAAAGCAGCCTTGGCTCCACGGCGCCGAGGATCAGCGCCATTTGGGTCACGGTGGCAATATTCGAAAAAATCGCCGCTGCCGCGAGGGTGCGCAGGTGCTGCGGCTCCTTGGCGACGATCTGGCCCATGGCGGCCACGGTCACCGTGCTGGAAGCGAACCCCGAAGCAATGGCGCCCACGACGTAGCCATACCGCGGCCCAAGCGCGCGCACCGCCACATGGCCCACCGCCCCTACCGCCATCAACAACACCGTCAAGGTACAGATAGTGCGCGGGTTAAGCGCACCATAGGGGCCGATAAAGCGATCCGGCGCCAGCGGCAACACCACCAGCGCCACGATCAGCAGCAACAGCCCGTCACGCATTTCGATGTCGGTCAATTGGATGCGGGCAAAGTTATGCAGTTTGTCGCGGTAGGCCAGCAAACCGGCGACGACGACGCCGATGGCGATAGCCCGTTCGGGGGCGTCCCCACACCCTGCGCCCAATACCAGCACCATGAGCAAGGTGACTTCGCTGGTGATGCCCGGGTCTTTATCCTGGCTCTTCCAGTACGCCGTGCTGGCGATCACCGCCAGGCAGCCGGCGATCAGCCCCAACAACAGGCCGCCACCGACTTGCTGCGTCACATAGCCTAATAACGCGGTGATGGAATAAGTGCGCAAACCGGCAAAAGCGCGCAGTTCGCCCTGCCCCTTGCGACGTTCGCGCTCAAGCCCGATCAGCATGCCGATACCCAGCGCCGCAGCGGCACCGGCCAGGTCGAGGGTGTGCGTCATCCATACCCGCCGGTGCGAATCAAAGCCGGTGCAGAACCTGTGGTGCCCCTTGGCGCGGCGACGCTTGGCCAGGGATGAGGTGCGTCCAGCCGTGCCCGCAGGCGGTGCACGAAGTCTTCGGCTGCGGCCAGGCTGGTGAAATGCACGAACCAGGCGTCCATATGTACTGTCCAGCGCAGCGGCGCCTGTTGTTGTGTGATGGTGATCAGCATCCTTGGCCTCGGCTGGCGCCCCCAGGCGCCTTCAGGGAGTAATCGCGACCTTCATGACGCCATCGCGTTGATGGGCAAACAGCTCATAGGCCGCCTCGATATCGTCGAGCTTGAAGCGGTGGGTCACCAGGGGCGACAGGTCCACCCCGCCGATGGCAACCACGGCCATCAAGCGGCGCATGCGCTCCTTGCCGCCGGGGCACAGGGTCGACACGATGCTGTAATCCCCCAGCCCCGCACTGAAGGCGTCATAGGGAATGTGCAGGTCACTGGAATACACCCCCAGGCTGGACAGGCGCCCACCGGGGCGCAGCACGCGCAAGGCCGACTCGAACGTGCCCTGGGTGCCCAGGGCTTCGATCGCCACGTCGACCCCACGGCCGTCCGTGAGCGCCATGATTTGCTCGACCACATTGCCTTTCTTGAAATCGACGATATGGGTAGCGCCGAGGCTGCGGGCGACGTTCATGCGTTCACTGACCCCGTCGACCCCGATAATCATGGATGCGCCTTTAAGGCGTGCCCCCGCCACCGCGCACAAGCCGATCGGCCCCAGGGCGAATACCACCACCGTGTCGCCAATGCTCACCTCGCCGCGCTCCGCCCCGGAAAACCCGGTGGACATGATGTCCGGGCACATCAGCACCTGTTCGTCACTTAAACCGTCGGGGATCGGGCACAGGTTGGCCAGCGCATCGGGGACCAGCACGTATTCGGCCTGGCAGCCGTCGAGGGTATTGCCGAATTTCCAGCCCCCCGCCGCGCGAAAGCCATGCCGTGTATCGGGCCCGTCCTGGGAGCCACACCCGCACAGGCAGGCGTAGCTTTGCCCGCTGGGGGTGATGGCGCCGGCGATCACCCGCTGGCCTTCGACAAACCCGCGAACCTGGGACCCCAGCCGCTCAATCACGCCCACCGGTTCATGGCCCACGGTCAGGCCTTTGGCGACCGGGTACTCGCCGCGCAGGATATGCACGTCGGTACCGCAGATGGTGGTGGTGGTAATGCGCACCAAGGCGTCCAACGGACCGACTTCGGGAATGGGTTTGTCGTCCAGGACGATGCGGTTTTTTTCAACGAAGACAGCTGCTCTGATGGTTGCCATGCTGTGACCTCCTGGGCCGGAAAAGCCTGATTGGCGACCAGACTGCGCCGCGAATGCGCTGCGCAAGTTGATCATGATCAACAATCCCCTGATTGATCGTGTTCCCTGACCGCGCATCGTTCTCCCTGCCCCGGCTCAAGGCGACTTGATGCAAGTCAAACCGCCACTGGCGCCCCGCGCGATGATGTCAGGCAGGCACCATTGCCCGCTGCTATCCGCCGCTTACCCAAGGGAGATTGCCCATGTCCACTCAAGCCCGTTACTTGCTGCTGGTTTCGCCATTGATGGAGCACAGTCCGGCCTTCGACAGGGCCGCTGCCCTGGCCAAGGCCGAAGGCGCCGCGCTGCATATCCTGGCGTTCGATTACCTGGAAGGCCTGGCCACCGCCGGCCTGGTCAATGAACAGGCGCTGGAGCAAATGCGCCTTGGCTATGTCGAGCGTCATCATCAATGGCTGGAGGATCAGGCCCGGCCGTTGCGCAATCTCGGGCTGACGGTCACCACCGAGGTGGCCTGGGTGGAACGCCCGCTGCAGGAGATATTGGTGCGTCTCAAGGAAGAGCCGATGGCTGTGGTGATCAAGGCGCTGGAGCATGAGTCGCTGCTGTCGCGGCTGATGTTCACGCCACTGGATGTGCACCTGATTCGCGAATGCCCGGTGCCCCTGCATTTTGTCAGCGGTGCGCAACATGCCTTGCCGCGCAAGATCGTGGCCGCCGTGGACCCGTTCCATCGCAATGAGCACTATGACGACCTTAACGACCGCATCCTGCATGAAGCGGTCAAGTTGGCCACCGCCTGCGATGCCGAGGTGGAAGTGGTGTACGCCCATGACCTGTCCGACCTGGGCGCCCAGGAGTACGGGTTTGGCAGCGGCGCCGGCTTCTTCTCGTCGGTCGCAGCCAAGCGTTTGTTCGACGAACAGGGGCAGGCCTTCAATGACCTGGCCGCGCGCAACGGGATCCCGCCAGCACAGCGCCATATGATCCTGGGCAACCCGGCGAAAGTGCTGTCCAGCTACGCCGATGCCTACAATGTCGATGTGATTGTCATGGGGCGGGTCGGCCATCACGGGTTGTCGCGCTTACTGGGTAGTACAGCCGAATCGCTGTTGTACAAGATGCCGTGCAGCGTCTGGATGGTGAAGCCCGAAATCGTTGATTGATCACACGCACTTTGCCCTCCCCCGCGGCACCGTTCGTCGCGGGGGTACTTCGCGCCAAAGCCATTCATTTGAATATCATGCCTAACGCCAGGCATTCAAAGCTGGCCAACTTCCTAAATATATAAGTCTTGCACCTAGCTTTTTTCATCACGTGTTGTTTAGTGTTATCTAGGCAACCCAAACGTGTGCAAGAGGCTTTTTTCAAATGAAGTCGACACCAATACTTGTACAAACGCAAAATTTAAGGACAGCTTGCGCCAATTGCAGTGTTCTAGAGTTGTGTCTACCCATCGGTCTGAACGATAGCGAAGTGAGCCGCCTGGATACACTTATTCCCCAACGGGTCAAAGTTAAAAAAGGCGCCTCGCTGTATCGCACCGCAGACCCGCTGCGCTCGCTCTACGCCGTGCGAACCGGCTTTTTCAAGACCTGCATTGTCTCCCTGGACGGTCGCGAACAAGTCACCGGCTTCCAGATGGCCGGGGAAATGCTCGGCCTGGACGCCATCAGCGCCGAGCAGCATGCCTGCCATGCCGTGGCCCTGGAAGACAGCGAAGTGTGTCCGATTCACTTCCACCAACTTGAACGGCTGGCCAGCCAGATTCCATCGCTGCAACATAACTTGAACAAGATCATGAGCCGCGAAATAGTGCGTGATCACAGTATGTTATTACAAATGGGCAATATGAATGCCGATGAACGACTGGCCGCGTTTGTATTGAATCTATCGGCGCGCATGAGTACGCGCGGTTATTCATCCCGCTCTTTTGTATTACGGATGAGACGCGAAGAAATCGGCTCTTACTTGGGCCTGCGCCTGGAGACGGTATGCCGCAGTATCGCGCAACTGCGCAAACTGGGCCTGGTGCATATCAGCGCTCGCAATGTCGACATTCTCGATATGCCGCAACTCAAGAGGTTTATTGCCGGCTGTCATCGGCATGGGCCGGAGTGATGCTGATCTGATCCAGGTCAGCTTTAACGGTCGGTAAAGGCGTACAAACCAATGGAAAAGACGCTGTTTCAATCCCGTCCAACCTTTGGAGGTCATGCCATGCCCACCCTCGCAGAACACAACAGGCAAGCCGATGCCGCCTATAAGGAGGCAGCCCCCCACGAACACTGGATCGACGAACTCAAAGACGGCCGCCACGTGCTGATACGTCCGTTGACCGCCGCCGATCGAGAGCGCGAATTCGATTTCATCAAGAACCTGTCCCCCGAGTCGCGGCACGCGCGCTTCCTGGGTGAAATCAACGAGCCCGGCAAGCGCCTCATGGATCAGTTGATGAATGTCGATAATCAGCACCGTATGGCCTTTATCGCCCTGGTGCACGACAACGGCAAGCTGATCGAGATCGGCGTGGCTCGCTACGCCGCAGCCAAGGAGCACGAATGCGAATGCGCGGTCACCGTGGCCGATGACTGGCAACAACTGGGCCTGGGGTACATCCTGATGCAGCACCTGATAAAGGCGGCGCGCGCCAACGGGTTCAAACGCATGTACACGATCGACGGGGCCACCAACTCCCGGTTGCGCGACCTGACCCGTGACTTGGGATTCCATAGCGTGATCGATCCGAATGACAGTACCCAGGTGATCAGCAGCAAAACGCTTTAAACATCGCCCCGGGAGCGCGCCGAACGGTGACTGCGGGTGGTCACCGAAGGCGTGGCAACTCAGGACCAACCGGGGTTCTAAAGCGACCGGCTGCAATCAGATCCAGGCGCATCTGTTCAGCCGATCGCTGCCGGTGAAAACCTTGGCGCGGTTTCTTTTGGAGCGCCTCGGCGCGGTACTCAACTCAATAGCGCCATTCAAGGCGCGTCCGATACTTGACGTGCCTACGAAGCTGTCATCGGTCAACTCATACAACCCTCTTTTGAGGGCGACATCTGACGCGCAGACTGCCACGACTTGCGCGCCGAGGAGACATATGAAGTAACCACCCCGTGAGCGAACGGCGGAATCAACTTGGCGGTGGTAGTTACCTAGGTGCAATGCTGCGGGAAATGGATAGCCCGAGACACCTTTCTCCTCATAAAGCGACCCAGCGCATGAACAGCCTATCCAGCCCGATACCCTCGCGACCTCGCATGCCCGCCCCACAGCCCCTGCTTGCCGCCTCACACGTCGCCCGGCAAAAGCATGAGGCGCCCTCCCCACCTGCACCGGCTGAAGCCCGCCGCACCGAGGGCGATCAAGCATTGGCGATGGAGTATCGCGCGGCACTGCTGCGCGCCGCCAATGGGGGGCAAGATATCAAGATCTCTGTTGCGCCTGCCTCCACCTTCGGCCTGTTCTGGGCACAACTGCAAAGCGCTTTCCAGTCGCCTGAGGTCCTTCAATGGATTCGAAAGAAAGGGATCGCCCCTCAATCGATCACGCTCAATCCGCAGTTCGGTCAGATCTCTTTTACGCAAAAGCATGCGCTCGATCCCACACATACGCTGCACACGGTCAGCCAGGACGACAAAGAATGGGCGGCGATCAGCGGGCCGATCCTGCAGGCCGCGCGCGTCATCTGTGCGGGTCGCCCCGATACCCCGTTCACACCGCCCGCGACAATTCTCGATGAACCGGTTCCATGGACGCTGGTGGGGCAGTTCTACAATGAGCCGTTGGGCCTGACGGCCCCCGCGATGCGTGCGCGTGCCGCACAAATAACCCCTGCCCAAGGCTTTAATCCACTCGATCCCATCACCTCGGCAGGGTTGATCGAATCGCGCAGCGACAGTGCGCTTCAGGATCATAAGGCGTTATTGGGGGATATTTTCAACCGCTACCAGATCGTCACGGAACTGCGTCACCTGGCGGCGTCCGTAGAGAATGGCAGCGTACTGGTCGAGCGCATCGAGGATGAATTGAAGAGCAGGCTCGTCGATCTTTCCTCCGACAGTACCTATCAGTCCCCCAGTAAAGGCAAATGGAAACAGGCGCCCCTTCTACAACTGCTGCGGGATCATGACTGTGATATCCCCACCAGTCATGAACAACTGGTGAACCTGGCAACCTCCCTGGCCACCCCACAGTCCAAGGCCCCCGCCAATGGCAACCTGGGGGGCGCGCTCGCCTGGCCCGAGCCGCTGGCCCAAGACAACCTGGAACAACTGAGGGCGGACATACGCGCAGGTAAAATAGGCACGATCACCCTGAGCCCGTTTGGCACTGTGTTGGACTACCTGCTTAACAACAGGCCGATCTCGACCGAGGAGCAAGGTAACCCGCGACGCTTGATTGACACACTGATTCATTCACCCAGAGGCGTGGCATTAGGTAATGCCCTCCAAGCCGCGTTCGAGGCCCGCGGCGTCAAAGGCAGTCCCGCCGACTGGCTGCTGGCGGCCTTGAACGTCGAGAGCGGTCCTGACGCTGGCAAATCAACGAACACCTCACCGGGCTACATTGAAGGTTATCGATTGGTCTCAGCGGACACGCTCGGTCATTCACCTTCGGCAATCATCAAGGCGCTGGAGGATCAGTTGGTCACCAACGGCAGCGCATCATCGCCGCAAAAAGCCAAGATCCGCGCTCATCTTCTGCTGGCCAGCCGAGCACCGGAGTTCCTGGTCAAGGATATTCCGGACCAGGTTCGCGTGGGAGCCCACAACTGGGTCAGCTTTACCACGGCGGTCGCACGCATTGAAGCAACAGCGCCAGGCGCGACGGCGGGGATGAGTTATGCGCAAATCATGCTTGAAGCCGATAACGCGCCGATTTCCGAAGCGCAACGCCAGGTCGAATACGCGGCACAGAGCGAGGCGATCAAGGACTGGGGTGTCGCCAACGGCATGAGCTATCCGGTCACGGAAGCGGCAATAAAGGCCGTGCGCGAGGCCTTCAGTACGCAGATTCGCGAGCTCAAAGAGGCTTCCGAAACGCGCCTCGCAGAGATGCCCAGTACCAAAGCCCTGGCCTTGGCGCAACTGAAAAAGGCCATTCCAGAGATGGACCCGGCCCTGTTCGAGAAAAAATGCATCACGTTGCAACCCTCCAGCCGGTATTTCCCGGGGCCCTACTCGATATTGGATATGTATATCGATGGGCGATGCCTGCTGGGCACGCCTGACTCTGCCGATAATTGGGGCCCCGCCGGTCGCGCGGTTGTAGCCGCGATAACCCTGGGTCAGGTCGCTATTAAGCCGGACGGGAAACCTGCAACCTGGGTGTCTTCATCGAGCGAGATAAACGTTTCTGATGTCCTGGCAAAGCTTCACGACCTGCCGCGCCCCCTGACAACATTTAAAGAACAGTTCCCGGTGTTCGCCAACGCCGTTAAAAAAACCACGTCCGCGCAGCTCAAACTGCTTATTTCAGCCCTGCCGCGAGAAGACCGGGAGAATCTGGAGTTTGGCAAGCTAACCATCCGCAGGGAAATTGTTTACCGCTTCAAGGACCATCCCAAGCGAGTGACCGAAGGCGCGCTGTTGATCGAAACGCAGCGCAACGGCAAGGTCATGACGTATGAAATCGACCGCCTGAAAGGCACGATCACCAAGCATGCGGACAAGTCCTACCAGGAATACCCGCCCACAGCCCGTTTGTCTCTTCATCCAGGTAAGCGGTTCGATGTGATCGCGCCCGAAGGCAAGCACCCTGCTGGCCTGGCGGATGAAAAAAAAGGCGCGCAAGGGGCATTCAATAGCTTCAGCAGCGCAAGGACCCAATACATTGTCGATGCGATGATTGCGGATATGGACCTGCCGGCGGTGGAAACATACGCCAAGGGCGCAACGACCTTCGAGACGGAGGTACCGGCCCATGAAATTCTGACAGAGATCGCGCTGAACCTGATCCCGCTCCGGTCGGCCATCAAGAACTTCAACGCGGGCAACATTGGTGACGGCATCATCGATCTGGCCGTTGATATCTTCGGCTTTATAATGGCTCTCGGGCCGGCAATCAAGGGCGCGAAAGCCTTGGCTGCTGGCGCCTCGGTACTGTCCAAGGCACTCCAGGTGGGCAAGATCCTCGGGCGCGCCGCCGTTGGCGCGCTTAACCCGGTCAGCGGTCTTGACGATCTGGGACGTGGGCTTTTGCATGCAGGCCGTAAAGCCATCACCGCAGGCTACAAGGGTGTTAAACACTTACGCGGCTCTTACCGCAGTGTGAATTTGCTTAGCCTGGCAAAAAAGCCGGATATTGCTGAAGGCACCTACAAAGCAGCCAATGGCGCCTCTCAACGTAATGTCCTGGCCAAATACGATGAAGCCACAGATAAGTGGCATGCCTTTGATCCGCGCACCCAGCAAATGTACGGCAAGGCTCTGGATGACTTTGCCATTGCCCCGCCCGGTTCAAACGATGTGAACAACTTGCAGGCCATCGCCGGCAAAGACACTTTCTGGTCCAGAATGACCAAGGCAGTCGAGATGCTCAAAGGCACGTCCGGCAACTACGATCTGTTGAAAGCCGCCAGTAAAAATCATGATGCTGCCGCCATCGGCTCTATCAAGCTAGCAGGCCGGGCCACCGACAGTGGTGCCGTGTTTCAAAACGGCAAATGGTACAAGTATGACCCCAATACCCAACGCCCGTATGGTCCGGCGCTCAGCGACTTCAAGCCCAAGGTCGTCGCGTTTGAAGGGGAAATCAAAATCTCGTTAGCCGATAGCTGGTATGGAAAGATGATAGCGTCCATCGTCGCACCGGCGGCGGACAACCCGAACTTCCGCCAGGAATACCTGACTACGATCACCAAGGCCGAGAATAATTCACCCGCTGCCTACCTCAAGGGGCTGAACAACGGTAAGCCTGAGGCAATCTATGGCTACTCACCGACATTGAAAGTGGATGACCTGAAACGCCTGGCCGTGGCTGAACGTCGCTCGGCGGAAGAACTTGGCAGCCTGGCCCGACGAATAAGCGATCTCGAAATTCTCCCCAGACGATTGGAAGTAGAGGTGGGTTCCGCGAAAGGCGGTGCTCAATCGGCTGCCTATAAGAAGGGATATGACAAAGGTAACCCGGCTGAGTACAAGAAGTCCGATGACGGCGTTGCCCCTACTGCGTCCACGGCCGGGGGGGACGCGGACAAACCCGTCGGGATTACAGGTTTCTCGGACGACTTGACCCTCAATCAGCTGGCCGAACTGGCGACAGCGCCAGGCCGTACCCCCGCTGAGTTAGGTCATCTGGTCAGGTATATGGAGAAACGCAGGATCAAAGTCAGCCTGGAAAACTACGCCGTATTCAACGCCGAAATAGCCGCCGCGGGGGGCAAGGCAACACCACTGCCCCAGGGTTTCTACCTCAGCCAGGCCGCGCTGCTCTCAGAGGGCGAATGCGCGGCACTGTCGAACGTGATGGCTACGGCCGTCAAACAGGGCAAGCAAGAGATCTTCATCAAGAATCTGTACAACGCCATGGTGCCGACGCTCACCCCGGACGAAATTGCCGCGATGCAAAAAATCAACCCGCAAAAAGCCGCGCTGGAACAACACAGGGCAATCCGTGTTCCTAAGTTCCGCAAGCAGCTGGATGAACTACAAAGCGTACTGGGCAACAAATTTCATCTTGATAGGGCGTCACTGCAAGTTCCCTACACCGAGATTATTGCGAAGTTGGAAAGGGCAAACAGTTCGACGACGCTGTTGATCAATGGCCCCGGGCATGGCATTACCGCTGGCGTACAAGTGTTCCCCGGCAAAAAGCAGTGGTTCTATTTCGACCCCGACCTCGGAAAGGTTACATTTGACTCGGAAGCAAAAATGAGTGCCGCGCTGGAGAGCACAATAAAGTCCGGTAGCGCCAAAAATGGCATTACCTCTGGCGTGGAGAAGACCCCCGACAAAAAGCAGTGGTTCTATTTCGACCCCAACTTCGGAAAGGCTACATTTGACTCGCAAGCAAAAATGAGTGCTGCGCTGGAGAGCACATTAAGGTCCGGTCGCACCAAAAACCTGTTGCCGCACTATGGCAATAACCCGGCGCTGCCCGAGTATAAAATTTCAGTCTTCGATGAGGTGGAACTGAACAATACCCTCAGAGCGCAGCTGTCAGCAGACTCGTCCGACGTGTCCAACTTGTTCAGGGCTGAGCTGTAATGGGCACGGGCCAGGCTGCATAGGCGGTGAGATGTACCACCGACGCAGCCTGGCTTGCGTTCGGCTGTCGCTACGGGGTAGCAGGCTCAGGGTTTTCGGCATTGCCGGCCTGCGTCGCGTCATCCGGTTCTTTCAGCGGCACTTCGGCATCGTCCATCAGCGATCCCGGGTCTTCGTTGCCGGGGTCGTTGAGTTCTTCGTCCTGTTCTTTTGACATGACCGTCTCCTCTAACCGCCTTGAGTATCGATATCGGCATCGGTTTCAGGCTTGGGCTCGCGCTCGGGCTTGAAGTCTGGACTGTAGTCGT
>NZ_JBMDIS010000092.1:0-24321 GCF_057808775.1 Pseudomonas sp. FG86
TCGCCAGGTTTTGGGGCCGCTTCGCAGCCCAACGCGGGGCAAGCCCGCTCGCCACCGTTATGGGCCTGTCAACGGTGACCGCCGCGGCCACCTCCACGGTCATGATCGCCACCGCGTCCATGCCCGCCATTGTTCCAACGATCACCCCAGCCCTGGTTCGGGTAAGGCCGGTAACCCGCCCTTGGTCCTGACGGGTAATAACGAGGCGCTGGCTGGTAATAACGTGGCGCTGAGTAATAACGCGGTGCCGGCGCGTAGTAGCGAGGCGACGGATAATAGTCGCGCCGGTACACAGGTCCGCCGCCGTAGTAATAAACCGGCGCCGGCGAGGTGTAGACCTCGGAACGGTAGTAACTTTGGCCTCCATCGTAGTAAGGCACACAAGCGGAAAGGGTCAGACCGAGTAAAGCGCTGATCAGCAGTCGTCGATACATGGCGGCCTCCTGGACCGCGAAAGAGCACCTCCAGCGACGCTGGGGGGCGGCATTCAGCTTTCACTGAATGACGAAACATCTGACATCAAAAACCGAATCTGGTGCGTTTTGGTTACAAGTTGATACATCAATGCCAAATGCGGTCCCCCCCCTTCAGACACGCTGCGGCATAGCGCTTACCCACCCACCAGATTTATCGATTCAGTAATTTTTTCTGGCCCGAAACTTTCCCGATTGCGATGATGTCACTATGACATTGCACAGGCCAGGGAGGCTCTAACGTGCATCCTTCGCCACTTTCGCCGGATCCGAGCCATGAAAATTTCAACCAAACTGCTGCTGTCATTTCTACTCTGTGCACTGGTCACCCTCGGGGTCGGGCTGCTGGGTATCAAAAGCGTGGTCCGCCTCGCCAATGCATTAGAACTGACGTTCTCCAATAACCTGGTGTCCGTCAGCAGCACCTCCGCTACCCTCAATGGCCTGGTGGCCCACAACCGCGGTTTGTACCGTTTGATGGATGCGAGCCAAGGCGACGTCTCCCAACAAGACCGCGACCGTGTGCGCCAGGACATCACCAACGAACTCAAACGCAGCCAGAGCGCCTACGCCACCTACCGCGCCACGCCCCTGGAAGACGACGAACGGGCGGCCGGCGACAAGCTCGACCAGATCTGGCCAACCTACACCAGCAGCTCCGAACACATTATGTCGATGCTCGACAGTGGCCAGATCGAGCAGGCCCGCGCACAGCTCAACAGCACCAACAATGAATTGTTCCGCCAGGCGCGCGATTTGATCCGCGTGATGGTCGATTCCAATAACCGCCAGATCAAAGAAGGCGCTGCCGCCGCCGACGAGCTGCGCGACAGCGCGTTGACCTGGATGATCAGTGGCATTGTCCTGGCCTTCATCATTGCGATCATCACCGGTGTGCTGATCACGCGCCTGATCACCCGTCCTATCGCACAAGCGGTTGAGAACGCACAGCGCATCGCCAAGGGTGACCTGACCCAAGCCATCACGACCGACCGCACCGACGAAGCGGGGCAATTGCTGATGGCTTTATCCGATATGCAAGGCGGCCTGAAAAGTACGCTGACGGAAATCGCCAACGCCTCCGACCAGCTCGCTTCGGCAGCCGAAGAGCTGAGCGCGGTCACCGATGAAAGCACCCGTGGCCTGACCCGCCAGAATGACGAAATCCAACAAGCTGCCACCGCTGTCAACCAGATGACCGCAGCGGTCGACGAAGTGGCGAGCAACGCCGTATCGACCTCGGAAGCGTCGCGCCAGGCCACCACCGAAGCCGAGGACGGCCGCCAGCAAGTCGAGCAGGCCGTGTCAGGCATGAGCGCGATGGTGGTGGAGATCAACGATTCGACCCAATCGGTCGCCGACCTCGCCGGCCAGGTGCGCGAAATCGGCAAGGTGATTGATGTGATCCGCAGTATTGCCGACCAGACCAACCTGCTGGCCCTCAATGCCGCCATCGAAGCCGCCCGTGCCGGTGAGCAAGGTCGCGGTTTTGCGGTGGTGGCCGATGAAGTGCGGGCGCTGGCCCATCGCACCCAGACCTCCACGGTGGACATCGAGAAAATGATCGGTGAAGTCCAGGCAGGCGCCGATGGCGCCGTGGCCGCCATGAACAAGAGCCTGAGCTGGGCCAACAACACCCAGACCCTGGCGCAAAATGCCGGCCAGGCGCTGGAGCGCATCACTGCCAGCGTGGCCAGTATCAACGAGCGCAACCTGGTGATCGCCTCGGCGTCCGAGGAACAGGCCCAGGTGGCCCGTGAAGTGGATCGCAACCTGCTCAACATTCAGGACCTGTCGACCCAGACCGCCGCCGGTGCCAACCAGACCAACGCCTCCAGCCAGGACCTGTCGCGGCTGGCCACCTCGTTCAATAGGCTGGTCAGCAAATTCCAGCTGTAAGCGCCTCATAGCAGTGCGCCGGCGCACCCGCGTGGCGCACACCCCCCGCTTCTACGCCCTCCTCTCCCGCCCGCCCGGCTGAACAGCCGGGCATCGAAGCCACTTGGCACGACTCTCGCTTTATCTCTTGCGTGCAGGATTGAAACAGGTTCGCGGCACCACAATTTGCAATGGCCGACTAGGGTTCCGGCTCGCCAAAAGCGAGTGGCTGGTCCGAGAGTTGGCGACCTCCAGTTGAGGTTACACGGCGGGATAAAAGCCCGGGAGACAAGCCACCGTTCACGGTGCCGCGTTGCTCCTGCTCGCCCTTGATCAACTGGAGAAGCCCCAATGCCCTCGATCCGTTTACCCGCCCTGCTCGCCGCCGCCTTCGCCGCTGTGCTGAGCTTCCAGACCCAAGCCGCTGCCAAAGACCACTTCAGCGTGTGCTGGACGATCTATGCCGGCTGGATGCCATGGGAGTATGCCGGCAGCCAAGGCATCCTCGACAAGTGGGCCAAGAAGTACGGCATCACCATCGACATGGTGCAACTCAATGACTATGTCGAATCGATCAACCAGTACACCGCCGGCCAGTTCGACGGCTGCACCATGACCAACATGGACGCCCTGACCATCCCCGCCGCCGGTGGCGTAGACAGCACCGCGCTGGTGATCAGCGACTTTTCCAATGGTAACGACGGCGTGGTGATCAAGGGCACCGGCAAGACCGTGGCCGACCTCAAGGGCATGAACGTCAACCTGGTGGAACTTTCGGTATCTCACTACCTGCTGGCCCGCGCACTGGAGTCGGCGGACCTCAGCGAAAAAGACCTGAAAGTGGTCAACACCTCCGACGCCGATATTGCCGCCGCCTTCAACACCGACCAGGTCCAGGCCGTCACCACCTGGAACCCGATGCTCTCGGAGATCAAGGCCAAGCCTGGCGTGAGCCAAGTGTTCGACTCCAGCAAAGTGCCCGGCGAAATCATGGACATGATGGTGGTCAACACCCAGGTCCTCAAGGACAACCCCAAGCTGGGCAAAGCACTGACCGGCGCCTGGTTTGAAGTGGTCGCCCTGATGAATGCCAAGGGCGCCGCCAGCACCGAAGCCCTGGAACATATGGCCAAGGCTTCCGGCACCGACCTTGCGGGCTTCCAGTCGCAACTGGACACCACCAAGTTGTTCGCCACGCCCAAAGAAGCCCTGGCCTTCGCCACCAGCCCACAGTTGCCCGCCACCATGGGCAAAGTCGCCGAGTTCTCGTTCAAACACGGCTTGCTGGGTGAAGGCGCCAAGGACGCCAGCGCCGTGGGCATGCGCTTCGCCAACGGCGTGACCAGCGGCGACAAAGCCAACCTCAAGCTGCAATTCGACCCCAGCTACGTGCAGATGGCCGCCGACGGCAAGCTGTAAGAGGACCCGGCCATGCGCCTGATCAACCGTCACCCGGACCGCTCCAGCCGCCTGTTGCTGGTGCTGCTGCCGTTCGCCCTGCTGCTGTTCGCCTACTTCGTGGGCTCGGCCGAGCGCCTGGCGGACAACCCCAACGACAAGCTGCTGCCCGGCGCCGGGCAAATGATTGACGCGGTAAAGCGCCTGGCATTCAACGCCGACACCCGCACCGGCGAATACGTACTGTGGCAGGACAGCGCCTCCAGCCTGCGGCGCCTCGCCATCGGCCTGGGTATCAGCGCCCTCGCCGGCCTGTGCCTGGGGATCGCCGCCGGCACGTTGCCGCTGTTTGGAGCGCCGTTGTCACCGTTGCTGACCGTGCTGTCGATGGTACCGCCGCTGGCGATCCTGCCGATTCTGTTCATCGTGTTCGGGCTGGGGGAATTGTCCAAAGTGATGCTGATCGTCATCGGCGTCACCCCCTGCCTGGCCCGTGACCTGGAACAGCGCGCGCGGGAAATACCGGTGGAACTGCTGGTCAAGGCACAAACCCTCGGCGCCTCCACCTGGACCCTGATGCTGCGCGTGGTGTTGCCGCAATTGCTGCCACGCCTGCTGATCTCACTGCGACTGATGCTCGGCTCGGCGTGGCTGTTTTTGATCGCCGCTGAAGCCATCGCCTCCACGGACGGCTTGGGCTACCGGATCTTCCTGGTACGTCGCTACCTGGCGATGGACGTGATCCTGCCTTACGTGGTGTGGATCACCCTGCTCGCCTGGTTGATGGATTGGGGCCTCAAGGCCCTGACCCGGCATGCGTTCCCTTGGTACGAAGGAGCGCGCGCATGAGCTTTATCAGCGTCAACAATGTGTGGCAGCGCTACGGTGATCAAGTGGTGCTGGAAGGCTTGAACCTGCAGGTCGCCGAGGGCGAGTTCTGCACGCTGGTCGGCACTTCGGGCTGCGGCAAGTCGACGTTCCTGCGCCTGCTGCTGGGCCAGGAAACCGCGAGCAAGGGCCAGATCCTGCTGGATGGCCAACCGCTCGCCGCCGAGCCGGATGCCAGCCGCGGCGTGGTGTTCCAGCGCTACTCGGTGTTCCCGCATTTGACCGTGCTGGATAACGTCACCCTCGGCCTGGAACTGCCACGTTCTCGCCTGCTGGGCCGGCTGTTCGGTAAAGCCAGGAAGGACGCCCGCGAACAGGCTGCCGCGCTGCTGCACAAGGTCGGCCTCGGCCACGCCCTGGACAAATACCCGGCGCAGCTCTCCGGCGGCATGCAACAACGCCTGGCCATCGCCCAGGCCCTGATCATGAAGCCCCGCGTATTGCTGCTGGACGAACCCTTCGGCGCCCTCGACCCGGGCATTCGCAAAGACATGCACCAGCTGCTGCTGGAACTGTGGCGCGAAACCCGGCTGACGGTGTTCATGGTCACCCATGACCTGAGCGAAGGCTTCAGCCTCGGCACGCGCCTGCTGGTGTTCGACAAGGTGCGCGTCGACCCCCACGCCCCCGGCGCCTATGGCGCGCGCATCACCTACGACATCCCTTTGAACAGCGAACGCCGCAAGGCGCTCGCCGCCGAACTTGGAGCCCCTTCCAAATGACCGATTCCACCCAACTGTTCCCACCCTTCGCCGAAGAAATGCTGCCTGGCGGCGGCCACCGTTCGTTCGTGCTCAAGCGCGGCCAACTGCTGCGCCTTACCGATCTGCGCGGCGGCGCCAACGTCAGCCTGACCCTGCTCAACGCCAACGAAAAAACCGAGCGCCTGAACCTGCCCGACAGCCTCAAATGCCAACACACCGCCAAGCTCACCACCGGCCACTGCCTGTACTCGGACATGGGCCGTGTGCTGGCCGCGATCACCGCCGACACCTGCGGCTGGAGCGACAGCATCGGCGGCGTGCTGTGCGCCGCCGAAGTCGCCGAGAAGTACGGCCAGGGCCGTTATCAGGAACTGCGCAACGGCTTCTTCCGCAACGGCACCGACAACCTGTTGGTGGAATTGGGTAAATGGGGGCTGGGCCTGTCCGACCTGCTGATGACCCTCAACCTGTTCAGCAAAGTCACCGTGGACAGCGACGGTGGCCTGCACTTTGTGCCGGGCAATTCCAAGGCCGGCGACTACATCGAACTCTACGCGCCGATGGACACCCTGGTGGTGCTCACCGCGCTGCAACACCCGATGGACCCCAACCCGCAATACGCCCCGCAACCGCTGAAACTCAGCTGGATGAACGCCGACAAAAGTGTCGCCGAACACTGCCGCACTTCGCGCCCGGAAAACGAGCGTGGCTTTATCAACACCGACCGCCTGTTCGCCTGAGGAACTGTCATGTCTATCGCAATGAAACAACCTGATGCGGCGGTGTACCGCGCAACCATTCCCGCCGGCGAGCCGTGGCTGATGGAGGTCAAGGCCGGGCAGACCCTGCGCATCCTCGATCTTGAGGGCAACCAGGCCGTCGACACCTTGTTCTACAGCGTGAAAAACCCGCGTGAACGCTACGACGTGCAGCGCACCCTGCGTCGGCAGAACAGCGTGTACCTGGGCACCGGCAGCGTGCTGTATTCCAACCTCGGCCAACCGATGCTGACCATCGTCGAGGACACCTGCGGGCGCCACGACACCCTCGGCGGCGCCTGCGCCCAAGAGAGCAACACCGTGCGCTACGCCCTGGAAAAACGCTACATGCACAGCTGCCGCGACAACTACCTGCGCGCCTGCGCCCACGATGGTCGCTTGGGCAAACGCGACATCGGGCCGAACATCAATTTCTTCATGAATGTGCCGGTGACGGCCGACGGCGGGCTGACCTTTGAAGACGGGATTTCCGCGCCCGGCAAGTACGTCGACCTGCGCGCGCAGATGGATGTGATCGTGCTGATTTCCAACTGCCCGCAGTTGAACAACCCGTGCAACGCCTACAACCCGACCCCGGCGGAGCTGCTGGTATGGAACTGAAACTCAAGCGCCTGCGTAAATGGTTGTTTGCCCTGTGCCAATCCCGAGCCGGGCAATGCCTGCAAAAACGCTAGAGATCCAATGTGGGAGGGAACCCCCTCGCTCCTACAGGCATTGGGCTTGCCCCCGATAGCGGTGGCCCCCTCCCACACTAACCACACACTGCGGACGACCGCAGTGCTCCCTCACTTTGCGGGACGGCCCGCAGGGTTTTGCCATGTTCGAAAAACTGTTGATCGCCAACCGTGGCGCCATCGCCTGCCGCATCCTGCGCACCTTGCGCGAGTTGCAAGTCAAAGGCATCGCCGTGTACGCCGAAGCCGATGCGGCGAGCCTGCATATCCAGCAAGCCGACGAGGCCTACAGCCTCGGTGAAGGCGCCGCAGCCGCAACTTACCTGGCGGTGGAAAAAATCCTCGCCACAGCGAAGGCCTGCGGTGCCACGGCGATTCATCCGGGCTACGGGTTTCTCTCGGAAAACGCAGCCTTCGCCGAAGCCTGTGAACAGGCAGGCATCGCCTTTGTCGGGCCCACGCCTGAACAGCTGCGGGTGTTCGGTCTCAAACACACCGCTCGTGCCCTGGCCAGGCAGCATCAGATCCCTTTGTTGGAAGGCACCGAGTTGCTCGACAGCCTAGAGGCCGCCTTGCTGGCCGCTGACACCGTGGGCTACCCGGTGATGCTCAAAAGCACGGCCGGCGGTGGCGGCATCGGCATGCGTGTGTGCCGCAGTGCGCTGGAGTTGGGCGAGTCGTTCGAGGCGGTCAAGCGCTTGGGGCAGAACAATTTCAGCGACGCGGGCGTGTTTATCGAGAAGTACATCGAGCATGCGCGCCATCTGGAAGTGCAGGTGTTCGGCGACGGCGCGGGTGAAGTGATCGCCCTCGGCGTGCGCGACTGCTCGGTGCAACGGCGCAACCAGAAGGTCCTCGAAGAAACCCCGGCGCCAAACCTGCCCGACGGCATGGCAGAGGCCCTGTGCACAGCTGCCATCACCCTGGCCAAGGCCGTGAATTACCGCAGCGCCGGCACCGTGGAATTTATCTATGACAGTGCTGACGGGCGCTTCTACTTCCTCGAAGTGAACACGCGCTTGCAGGTGGAACACGGCGTCACCGAACAGGTGTGGGGTGTCGACCTGGTGCGCTGGATGGTGCAACTGGCGGCGGGTGAAATGCCGCCGTTGCAGACGCTGGTCTTGCAACCCCAAGGCCATGCGATCCAGGCGCGCCTGTATGCCGAAGACCCAGGGCGGGATTTCCAGCCGAGCCCCGGCTTGCTGACCTGTGTGGATTTCCCGGTGGCCGAGGGCTTGCGGATCGACACCTGGGTGGAGGCCGGTTGTGAGATCCCGCCCTACTTCGACCCGATGATCGCCAAGCTCATCACTTGGGCGCCCACCCGCGAACAGGCGCGCCTGGATCTGCATCAGGCGCTGAGCGATAGCCAGCTCTACGGCGTGGAAACCAACCGCGATTACCTGCGCCAGATCCTGCTCGCCGCGCCCTTCGCCAATGGCCAGCCGTGGACCCGTTGCCTGGAGGATCTGGTCTACGTGGCCAACACGGTTGAAGTCATCAGTGCAGGCACGCAAACCAGTGTGCAGGACTATCCCGGCCGCCTCGGCTACTGGGCCGTGGGCGTGCCGCCGTCGGGGCCGATGGACAGCCGCGCGCTGCGCCTGGGCAATCGCCTACTCGGCAACGCCGAGGGGGCCGCGGCGCTGGAAATCACCATGAGCGGGCCGATATTGCGCTTCAATTGCGTGGCGGTTGTTGCGGTGACGGGAGCGCAAATCCCGCTGCTGTTGAATGATCGAGCAGTGCCAATGAACACCGCGCTGTTGATTGAGGCCGGATCGGTCCTGAGCCTGGGCACCCTCGCCGGCGCCGGTGCGCGCAGTTACCTGTGCCTGCGTGGTGGGCTGCAAGTGCCAGACTACCTGGGCAGCAAAAGCACCTTTACCCTCGGCCAGTTTGGCGGGCATGGTGGGCGCGCTTTACGGGCGGGCGATGTGTTGCATCTGTTGCCGTTGGAAGACCTGAGCGCCGGGCAACAACGGGTCGCGCAAGCGCTGCCCGAGGTCCGCACGCTGCGGGTGATCTATGGCCCCCACGGCGCGCCGGAATACTTCCTGCCGGCGTACATCGACACCTTCTTCGCCACGCAGTGGGAAGTGCATTTCAACTCCAGCCGCACCGGTGTTCGGCTGATCGGGCCAAAGCCTCTTTGGGCACGTACGGATGGCGGCGAAGCGGGGCTGCATCCCTCAAACATCCATGACAACCCCTATGCCATCGGCGCGGTGGACTTCACCGGAGACATGCCGGTGATCCTGGGGCCGGATGGGCCGAGCCTGGGCGGTTTTGTGTGCCCGGTAACGGTGATTGAGGCGGACCTCTGGCAGCTCGGCCAGCTCAAGGCGGGAGACAAGATTCGCTTTGAACCGGTGGACCTCAAGACCGCCCGCGACCTTGCCCTGAAATGGGATCAAACGTGGGAGCCGGGCTTGCCCGCGACGCAGGCGACTCAGTCTCACTGTGCGATTGAATCACCGGTGGTATTGGACATCGGCCAAGCCGACACCCGCCTGGTCGCCCGCCTCGCCGGCGACACCCACCTGCTCCTGGAAATCGGCGCGCCCGAGCTGGACCTGGTGCTGCGCTTTCGCGGTCATGCCCTGATGCAAGCCTTGGAAGCCCGCGCACTGGCGGGTGTGATCGACCTGACCCCGGGCATCCGCTCGTTGCAGATCCACTACCAGCCGGAACAACTGCCCCTGGCCGACCTGCTGACACTGATCGGCCGCGAATGGACCGCCGTGTGCACCCGGCAAAACCTGCAAGTGCCGTCGCGCATCGTCCACCTGCCGCTGTCCTGGGACGACCCGGCGTGCCAGCTGGCCATCGACAAATACATGACCACTGTGCGCAAGGACGCGCCCTGGTGCCCGAGCAACCTGGAGTTCATCCGCCGCATCAACGACCTGGCCAACCTCGACGAGGTGCGCCACACCGTGTTCGATGCCAGCTACCTGGTGATGGGCCTGGGCGACGTCTACCTCGGCGCGCCGGTGGCCACGCCGCTGGACCCGCGCCACCGGCTGGTGACCACCAAGTACAACCCGGCCCGCACCTGGACCGCCGAAAATTCGGTGGGCATCGGCGGCGCGTATTTGTGCGTGTACGGCATGGAAGGCCCCGGCGGTTATCAGTTTGTCGGGCGCACGCTGCAGATGTGGAACCGTTATCGCGAAGTGGCGGCGTTTGACCGCAAACCCTGGCTGCTGCGCTTCTTCGATCAGATTCGGTTCTATCCCGTGAGCGCGGATGAGCTGGTGCGGATTCGCCGGGATTTCCCCCTGGGACGCTTCGAGCTGAGCATCGAACAAAGCACGCTGAACCTGGCGGATTACCAAGCGTTTCTCGCACGGGAAGCCGCCAGCATCGGCGCGTTTCGTGAGCACCAGCAGCACGCCTTCAATGCCGAACGCGAACGCTGGATTGCCAGCGGCCAGGCGCATTTCGACAGCGAGGAGCTCGCGGCGCCAGCGGCGCAAGACACGCCGCTCAAGGCCAATGAACACAGCATCGACAGCCCTATCGCCGGCAATCTCTGGCAGGTGCAGGTGAGCGTGGGCGCGCGGGTGGCGGCCGGTGATGTGTTGGTGATTCTGGAGTCGATGAAAATGGAGATCCCGGTGCTGGCGCCCTTTGCCGGAGCGGTGCGGGAAATCCCGGTGCAACCGGGCAGCGGCATTGGCGCCGGGCAACGGGTCGTGGTGCTGGAACGGGACTGACCGGCGCTGTATCGTGCAGGGACTTTCGAGGCCCTGCCCCCACCGACCATGACCACGCCAACCCTTTGCCCCGCCTGTGGTGCCCGCAACGATTGCACCCTGGCCGACCCACGCACCGCCGACCAGCCTTGCTGGTGCTACAGCGTCACCATCGACCCGGCGGTGCTTGAAGCGCTGCCCGATGACGTGCGCAACCAGGCCTGCCTGTGCCCGCGCTGTGCTCAGGTGGATGAGCAGCTTCGCCATGCGCGTTGACCGTTTCCTCAGCAACCTGCCGCGTTTCAATCGCCAGCAAGTGCGCGTGTTACTGGTCGAGCGGCGGGTGACGGTAGATGGCGTGGCAGTCAGTGACCCTCACCATGAAGTACGCGAATTCAGCCGCGTGTGTGTTGACGATGAGGTGCTGCAGGCAGGCAAACCGGCGCGCTATTTCATGCTGCACAAACCCCAGGGCTGCGTCAGCGCCACCTCGGACCCGCAACACCCGACGGTCCTCGACTTGCTGGATGAACCGGACAAAAGCGAGCTGCATATCGCCGGTCGTCTGGATTTCAACACCACCGGCCTGATGCTGATCACCAACGACGGCCAGTGGTCGCGGCGCCTGACGCAACCGCAGACCAAACTGCCCAAGGTCTATCGGGTAGAGACGGAGCAGACCATCGGCCCCGAATACGCGGCAACCTTTGCGGCAGGCGTGTATTTCGCGTTTGAAGACCTGACGACTCAACCGGCCGAGCTGGAGCTGTTGGGGCCACGCCTGGCACGATTGAGCATCATCGAAGGCCGCTACCACCAGGTGAAGCGCATGTTCGGGCACTTCAACAACAAAGTGGTCGGCCTGCACCGTGAGCGAATGGGCCCATTGGTACTGGATGCAGCCCTGGCGCCAGGCGAGTATCGGACGCTGTCCGAGGAAGAAATCCGACAGGTCTGACGACCGTTCGGCCGGTGATGGCAAAAACCCATTTGTGTGACTTGCGGCATCCCCGGTCTACTGCTTGAATCAAATCGTCAGCCAAATTATGACTGACGAGTCGCCTATAACCTCCAAGAAACACCTTGCCCCGCCCGCGCTTGATCTACGGGCATCCCAGGCAAACAGCCCGCCATAACAACACCCGTCGGCCAGCCGTCATCGGATCGACATGGGCCCTCATCTTCCAGGCGTATGCCTACCTGTCACAAAGCTCGTGCAGAGTGATCTGTGCGCCCTACCCGCTTGCCAGGAGTCTTACGACATGAGGCCAGAAATCGCTGTGTTGGATATACAGGGTCAGTATCGGGTTTACACGGAGTTCTATCGCGCGGATGCTGCTGAAAAGACCATCATCCTGGTCAACGGCTCGATGGCCACCACGGCATCCTTCGCCCAAACCGTGAAAAGCCTGTACCCGCAGTTCAATGTGGTTTTGTACGACCAGCCCTACGCCGGCCGTTCCAAAATCCATAACCGTCATGAGCAGATGCTGACGAAGGAAGTTGAAGGCCAGATCCTCCTGGAACTCATCGACCACTTCGCCGCCGAACACGTGCTGTCGTTTTCCTGGGGCGGAGCCGCCACCCTGGTCGCCCTCGCCGCCCGCCCGCGCCACGTGGAAAAGGCCGTGATCAGCTCGTTCTCGCCAGTGATCAACGCACCGATGCGCGACTACCTCGAGCGTGGCGTCGACTACCTCGGCAACCTCGACCGCGACCGCGTGGGTCACCTGGTCAACAGCACCATCGGTAAACACCTGCCGTCGCTGTTCAAGCGTTTCAACTACAAGCATGTCAGCAGCCTGGCCGAGCACGAATATGGGCAGATGCACTTTCACATCAGCCAGGTGCTGCACAGCGATCGCCTGTGCTACCTCAAGGCCGCGCGGCAAATCGACGTACCGGTGTTGTTCCTGAACGGCGAATGGGACGAATACACCAGCGCCGAGGATGCCACGCAGTTCGGCCAATACGTGGCCAAGAGCAGCTTCAGCACCATCCAGGCCACCGGGCACTTCCTGGACATGGAGCACAAGGCGGCGTGCCGGGACACTCGGGAGGCGGTGGTGGGCTTCCTGAAACCTGAGCGCAAGGTCGGCCGATTGCGTTATCACCAAGGCCAGACGCAGCATGCCTTTGCTCTCTGAAATACCGTGCAGGAGCGAGGGGGACGCCTAGTTCTTGCGCGCGAAGATCGCCAACGATGACGTGCGCTCCCTGGTTGAACGCGGCGCTCTTGAGTTCTTCGCGAGCAAGCTCGCTCCTACATCGGCTCCGTTCGTCGCCAGGGCAAGTGCCTGCAACTTGCACATTTTTCGAAGAAAAACTTCAAATCCAGGCGCACATCTGGTACAAAGTCAGCCGATCTGAGCGGGTGTCGTATAATGGCATTACTCCAGCTTCCCAAGCTGATAACGAGGGTTCGATTCCCTTCACCCGCTCCACTCAGACATAGATTCCACGCCAGCAGGGTTTTGGCGGGGAATGCATAAAAAAACCGGTCCTTGGTGGCCGGTTTTTTTATGGGTGGGATTTGAGAATCAAAAAATAAAGCACGCAAAAACCTGTACAAATTAATTTTCTTGTACAAGTATCATACTTCGAGCGGCGGCGTTTCGCCCCGCACCTTCGAAGAGCCAGGCCATGACACGTCTACTGTTTTCACTGTTGCTGATAGTGAGCTTGGCCAGTTGCACCAACGTTGAGGTCGACCACTACGCCGACCAGCAACCGAAACTGGATCTGGAGCGTTTCTTCAGTAAACCCGTGAAAGCCTGGGGCATCTTCCAGAAGCGTTCCGGGGAAGTGGCCAAGCGCTTTGAGGTGAATATTGCCAGCCGGCACGAGGGCAACGCGTTGATTCTGGATGAGCGCTTCCTGTACAGCGATGGCACGCGCCAGCAACGGGTGTGGACGCTGACGCCGGACGGCCCAGGGCGCTGGCGCGGACGAGCTGGGGATGTGGTGGGCGAGGCCATCGGCGAAGTAGCGGGTAATGCGCTGCGTTGGCGCTACCGGCTCAATCTGCCGGTGGATGGCTCGGTGTATGAAGTCAGCTTTGACGATTGGATGTACCTGATGGACGAGGACACCTTGATCAACCGCTCGAGCATGTCCAAGTTCGGTGTCGAGTGGGGCCAGGTCACGTTGTTCTTTCGTCGCCAATGAACCCCGAGCGAGGGTAAATCATGAATATGCAAATGCTCACCGAGCTGGCCGAGAAAGGCGAAATACGTGAGCTGGAGTTGCTGTCCCTGGAGGGCGGTTTCTATATCGCTCGCATCAGGCTGGAGCACGTCGAGGCGACGTTACTGGACGATCACGGCAAGCCGATGCGCATTGGGTCCACCACGCATTTACGCGACCTGTTGCAGCGGGTTCCGCCGTTTCCTTGCGTACTGGTGCAACACTGCGTTCACGATGAAATGTGCGGCACGCGTGAAGGGCCTATCGGTGCGTTGCGCGTTCCGTTTTCGCTGGCGGCGACACTCTAAATTCTAGCTCCCCTCCCCCGTGGTATGGGCGGCCTGGGAAGGCAAGCCGTTTACACCGTACGGGTGACCTACGCGGCTCGGTCCACGCGGTCCTGAACAGCCTCGACCAGCAGCAGGCCCAGTTCAATCATTTGCTCAATGGCCAGGGCCAGGTAGCGCTGTTGAGAGGGCAGGCTTTCGACGAACTCGTGGGTCATGGCACCTGCACCGGCGATGGTTTCGTAGGCGTTGGCGAGCAACGCTTGAGTGTCGATTTCGGGACGGACGCTGAACAGTTTTACGGCAGGGTTGCATGAATCAGTACACATCTGTTGATCCTCGTTAGGGACCGCATACCAGAGCTACTAAACAATGGGTGGCGGCTGTACGCAGGTTAGTAGACCGGCGAATCAACGAAACCGGCGCGCCCGAAGACGCCCTGCGTGCAGCCACCATAAGAGCAGCTGTACGCCGTTGATCGTATCGGGCTACTAAACCCGACCGCTGATGGGCAGCGGCTGACGAACCTTAAAGAGGTCGCCCAAGGCGCACAACTCGGACGAGTCTGATCGTTATGTAGGCAATGCCGCAAGGTTAAAACCCATGCTCAAAGCGTGAAGAAATTGAAGCTTTTGGCAACAAATAGCCGTTGAAGACCGTTTGAATTCAATCTACCACCCACATCATTCTCGATAGCCCCACCCCACCAAAAATGCATACGCAGGTTTAATCATGACTCAGCCATTGACCGCTTTCGATCTTGTTGACCTGCTCGACAGCGAGGAAGCCATCCACGAATACCTTTCTCAGGTTATTGCAGAGGGTGATAAATCAGAGCGCCTAAGGGCTGCCGGTTTTGCGGCCAAAGCCCGTGAGAAAATTCGGGCAGAACTGGCGATGGGTGAGTCCAGTCGAGAACCTCAGCCGTTCGACTCCGTGGCATTTAAGCAAAAAATGCCAAGTACTGGAGAGTGAGCCTTTTAAACCTCAACACCGCCCCTCTGCACCACCCACGCCAACGGCAACGTCACACACAACATCCCCGCCAACACCATCACCGCCACCGGCACGCCCAGCGCATCCCCCACTGCGCCAAACACCACCGGCGCCAGCGCGCCACCCCCAATCGTACCGGTGTAGAACAGCGCAAACGCCTGTTCGCGCTGGCCCGCGCCGGCAAGGTCGGGCACGGCGCCGTACAGCACCGAGGAGGTGCCATTGAGTACCAACCCCAGCAGCGGCAACATCACCATCAACCCGCTCAGCGGCAGATACACCGCCGCGACAATCAGCAGCGCGGTGCTGGCTTCGGTGATCCACACGGTCTTCATCATGCCGATGCGTGCGCCGAGGTAGCCGCAGAGCAGTTTGCCGAAGGCGCCGCCGATGAACAGCAGGGTCAGGGCCAGGCCGATGCCGGCGGTACCGGCGCCTTTGGCTTGCAGCAGAAACGGCAGGAAGGTGAGGAAACCCATGCGCACGGCGCTGTCGAGGGTGCCCATGAGGATCAGCGCGCGCAGGCCGGTGGCAGAGCCGTTGCCGCTGAGGGGCTTGGCTTTTTTCGTGACCGTGGACGCGGGTGCCTGGGTGGGGATAAGCCACCACAGCAGTCCCGCGGCCGCCAGGCCGAGCAGCCCCAGAGCGGTGGCGCTGGCCTGCCAACTGACCACGGTGAGCAGTAAGCCGACCAGGCCGGGGATCAGGGTTTTGCCGATATCGCCAGAGAAGTTGTACTGCGACAGGGCCTGCTTGACCCCGCCGCCCTCTTCATAGGCATCGGTGATCATCGAGGAAGCCAATGGATGTTGAGTACTGGCGCCGAGCCCACCGAGGAGCAGCGCGAGCAACAAGAGCGTCAACCCGGTGGCTTGGCCCACCAGCAAATAAGCGACGCCCGCGAGCGCGGTACCGCCGATCAGCATCGGTAACCGCCCCCAACGTTTGGCGGCGCGGCTGGCCATGAGTTGACACACGGCCATCGCCCCGGAGTAGGCACCGCGTAACAGGCCGACTTGAGCATAGGACAAGGCAAATTGCGCCTGCCAGATCGGCAACAGGACGTAGATGACATCGGTCAGGCCATCATGCACGGCGTGGGCGCTGCAACCGGCGATCAACGCACGGCGGCGGCGGGACGTTTCGCAAGCAGGCAAAGCGACAGTGTCGTTCATGGTGTAGGAATCAGCTCAGGTTTAAGGGGCTTCCAGCCGGTCAAGGCGATCAACAAGGTCAGCAATTGGAAAGCGATGATCAGCACCACGCAGCCGCCCCAGCCCCAGCGATCCCAGATCAGCGCCGGGACGATGGCGCCGCAACTGCCGCCCAGGTAATAACAGGTGAGATACACCCCGACAGCGCCCGTCTTGTTATCGCGCGCGGTGGCGGTGATAAACGCATTGGCGGCAGCCTGGGCCAAGAACACGCCGGTGGAACTGAGCGCCAGGCCCACTACGATGCACCACAGGGACGGCAGCAGGGTCAGGGCCGAGCCACTGACACCCAGCATGGCAGCGACACTGAGCAGTTCGGCGTGAGGGCGAGCTTTGCTGAGGCGCCCGGCGATGGGGATCACGAACAGGGCCAGCAGAAAGACCATGTAAAGCGTCCCCAACGCCGCCGGCCCAAGGTTGAATGGCGGCAGGCCCAAGTACAAACCTGCGTAGGTAAACGCCGCGACTTGCGAAAACAACACGCAGAAACCTACGGCATAAGCGGCCAGCAACGGCCGGCGAAACCCACCTGACGAAGAGCCTTTAGCCTGCTCGGTGCGTGGGCGGTTGTTGGCCGGCAACAAAAACTGGATAAAACCGCCGACCATCAAGCTCAGCACCGCGAGCAACTCAAAGGCTTCGCGCCAGCCTACATATTCGGTCATCACGCCGGTGACGAAGCGCCCGGCGAACCCACCCAATACGGTGCCTGCAACATACAAGCTGGTGACTTCAGTCACCGTGCCGCCCTGCCAGCGATCGCCGATGTAGGCCACGCTGGTGGCGAACACCACCGGAATCAACATGCCTTCGATCAAGCGCCACACCAGCACTTCGGCGAAGCTGTCTGCGTAGGCCGTCATCAGCGCCGGCACCGCCAACAGCAGCGCAGCCACGGCGATCACCGTGCGCTGTTCGAAGCGCCCGGTCAGACGGCTGACAAACGGCGCCGTGACGGCCACCGCCAGGGTGGTGACGGTAATGCTCCGGCCCGCGACCTTGGCGCTGATATGAAAGTACTCGGCAAACGTCTGGAGAATGCTCTGGGTCGCATAGAGGTTGAGAAACGCCGCGCAGCCACACAGGAACAGGGCAAGGCGGGCACAATGCAGGCGCGGTTTCATGAAAGCTCTCGTTTTATTTTGTGACGCTTTTATAGAATGAGCGGCATGATCGTGACCAATACCGTTTTCCGACCGATCAATACCCAAGGACCAGGATGCTCGACCTACGCAAGCTGCGTTACTTTCTGACGGTCGCCGAAGAATTGCACTTCGGCCGCGCCGCCCTGCGCCTGCACCTCGCCCAGCCGCCGTTGACCCGGCAGATTTCAGCGCTGGAGGCAGAGTTGGGCTTCAAGCTGTTCGATCGCACCAGCCGCACGGTGACGCTCACCGCCCAGGGCCGCTCGTTCCTGCCCTACGCCCGTGGCGTGTTGGAACAGGTTGAGTTGGCACAAGTGATCGCCACTAAATTGGCTGCGGGCACGGCCGGGCAACTGGCGTTGGGCTATGTGAGTTCAATCGCCCTGTCGGACCTGTTCAGCCAAGCGATCCAGGCCTTTGCCCAGCGCTTTCCCGATGTGCAACTGACCCTGGTGGAATGCGCCTCCGGCAGCCTTGGTGCGCAAGTGGCCGACGGGCGGCTGGATATTGGCTTGAGCCGGCTGTTGCCGCAAAACGACGCGGTGCAAGCGCTGTCGTTGGGCGAGGAACGCTTGGTGGCAGCGGTGTCGAGTGACAGCCCGTTGGCCAGCCAGGCCGAAATCAGCCTGGCGCGGCTCAGCGCATTTCCGTTGATCCTGTTCCCGGCCGATTACGGCTCGGGGCTGAATCAGTCCATCGAGCAGTTGTACCGCCACCACGGCGTGCCCCTGTACGCGGGGCCAACCGGGCGGCAGATCACCTCGATCATTGCGCTGGTGGCAGCCGGGCAAGGAGTGGCGCTGGTGCCGGCCTGTACGCAAAGCTTGATGAACAAGGGGGTGACGTATCGGCCACTGGTGGAGGTGGATGCCTGTGCAAAGTTATTGGTGCTGACGCGCAAGGAGGAGTCGAACCTGTCGGTCCAGGCCTTTATGGCGGTGATCGGTGAGGTAGCTGCAACGCCAGCAAAGTCTGAATGCACCCACAAATGAGCACCGTAATACTGTCAACCCGTTAGCCGTGAGAGTGAGACACCCGCCATGCTTGAGCCTGAACAATCCACCCCCAAACCTGTACTGCGCCAGGTGGTCGGTTGGGTGCTGGTTCTGCCCTTCCTGGTCTCATGGGTGAGGCTGCCATTTCCCTTTGGCCTGTTCCTGGCGCTGGGAGTGATTGCAGCGTCGGCCTATGGCGTAAGGTTTGCCTGGCACCACGCCAGTCGACGCGTGACGATGTTCGCGCTGATAGTCACTCTGCTCAATGCCGTTTCATGGGTCATGCTGAGCACCGCCTCAGTACTCATGGCGCTCTACATGCTCGCGCGACTCTACTGGTGGCCGTATTTCGCCAACTGGCTTTACTGGAATTTTTAGTCTCAAGGCGAATTTGACCGCAAGAAGCGCAGTTTCCAGGCAAGCCGATGGCGCTACAGTAGCGCTGAACCTTTTAACGCCGCCTGTCGAGGAGCCCACTCATGCGCTACGAATACACACTCATGCCCTCCCCCGTCGGCGAGCTCACCCTGGTGGCGCGCAATGGCAAGCTCAGCGCCATCCTGTGGGAATGCGAGCGCGCCAACCGCGTACGCCTGGGTGAATTGCATGAGGCCAATCACAACCCGGTGTTGCTGGAAACCAAGCGCCAATTGCACGAATACTTCGCCGGCAGCCGTCACCGGTTCGAGCTGGAACTGGACTTCACCGGCACCGATTTTCAGAAATTGGTGTGGCAGGCATTGCTGACGATCCCTTTTGGCGAAACCCGCAGCTACAGCCAGATCGCCCAGCAGATTGGCAACCCGAAAGCCGTGCGTGCCGTGGGAGCCGCCAATGGTCGCAACCCGATCTCGATCATTGCTCCGTGCCATCGGGTGATCGGCGCGTCAGGCGGGCTGACCGGATTCGCTGGCGGGCTGGAGGCCAAGCAATACTTGCTCGCGCTGGAAGGCGGCGGCCAGGCCGAACTGGTGTTCTGAAACGCGCCGCGGCAAAAACGTCCCCTTTGTTCATGAGACCAGTTGTAAAAAGAAATTTCAGCACTGCGCTGCGGTCCATCACTTCATCACCTCCCCTTAAGGAAACCGGTCATGAAATTCTCCGCAGTCTCACAATCCCTGTCCCGCTGGGCTGGCAGTGCCCGGACGTTCTACGCGGCCGTCGCGCTGATTTTCCTGTGGAGCCTGAGCGGGCCGTATTTCCACTACAACGACACCTGGCAACTGATCATCAATACCTCGACCACCATCATCACCTTCCTGATGGTGTTCCTGATCCAAAACACGCAAAACCGCGATAACGACATCCTGCACATCAAGATCGATGAACTGCTGCGCGTGTCCAAGGACGCGCAAAATGCCGTGTTGAGCCTGGACGGCCTGGACCGCAAAGAACTGGAAAAGCTACGCCAGGAATACCGCAGCATTGGCAAAACCGGCAGCGTCAGCCTGAACAGCAGCTGCGGTCACGCTGCCGACGATGCGGCCCCCACCAAGACCGATTTGAACCAGGCATGAAAAACGGCGGTTGGATCAGCTCCAACCGCCGTTTTTCCTAAGCAGTAAAGGCCTCAACCATCGCCTTGATGACCTTTGCCGTAGGTGGATGCCAGGGCACGAGCCTTTTGCAGGCGCTCTTCCAGCTTGGGCAGCGTTTCATCCACCAGCGCTTTTATTTCCGGGACATCGGACGCGGCGCCTTCGCGCTTGAACAGGGCGATGGCCTCTTCGTTTTCCTTGACCTGTTGTGCGGTGTAGGCGGCGTCGAAGGAGTCACCCTCCTTGAGTTCGGGCATCAGGGTTTCAGCTTTGTCGACGATCTTCTCCCGTGGGGCCACCGGCAAGTCGAGCTTCTTGGCAATCGCCGCCAAATGTTGGTTGGCCAGGGTGCGCTCGTTGATCACCTCGATGGTGTAGTCCTTGATTTCCTGGGACGAGGTTTTGGCGTGGGCCATGCGACTGGTCTCGATATCGGCCATACCTTTGGCCGAAGCCTGCTCGATGAACTCAGCAGGCGACTGGGCGAAAGCATTGCTGGCGCCGAGGCCCAGCAGCATCGCGAAACTGGCGGTGCGTAACCGGATAGCCATGCGGCTCATGATGGGTTCCTCCAGGGCAAAAATAGGTGCGGGGGGAATACACCCCACCCTGGATTCGAATTTTCCGGGCGGCAAAGGTTTAGAAAAAACTTGCCGTTGCGACGAACGGTCGTCGCCACCTCAAGCCGGTTTGCTGCCAAACAGCCCCGGTAACGCATGGGCCAGGGCGTTTATAGCAAAGCCGATGAACATCACGCCGCACAGTCGGGTGATCAGGATTTCATGGCGTTGATACACCGTGCGCACCCGTTGGGCACCCACCACACCGATCAGAATGGCATAGGCCAGCAGGCCACCGACGAAGCTCAGGAAGATCAACGACGGCAGCATCGACCACGTCAGCAACTCGGCACGGCTGGAGAGCAGCGCAGTGAACGTCGCCACGGCCACCGGGTAAGCCTTGGGGTTGGTCAGGCCGAACACAATACCGTGCCAGAACGGATGTCGCGCCGCGCCCTGGGGGGCATCGCCGTTGCGACGCTGGGTCCGAATCGCGCGCCAGCCGAGCCAGAACAGGTACAGGCCGCTGAGCACGCCCAGCACATCGAACGCACTGCTGCCGACTTCCCGCGCGCCGACAATCGCCACCAGCGCGGTGCTGCACCACAGCACATCGCCCAGCAGGTGCCCGCAGAGGAACCCCGCCCCGGCCCGGCGACCACGGGCGGCGCCGATGCCGAATACGGCCAGTACCCCCGGCCCCGGCGTAATCCCGTAGATAAAACCCGAAGCGAGCACAGCGAACAGCAAGGAAAGGGTCATGGGCGCGACTCTGACAGAGGATGTGAAGGTGGCTGGATTCTGCACGTTCCAGTACTAAGGGTAAAACTTCATGCCGACATAGGGTTTGTCGCGGCAGGCTTGCAGGCGCGAGGCCAGGTCGCCCACATGGGCTTCAAGCTTGTGGCCGTCGGGGTCGAGAAAATAGAACGAGGCGCCTTCACTGCGGTTGTCGCGCCACGCCTGTACGTTGGCGGCGCACAGGCGCTCGACCAATGCGGTGAAATTTGACGCTGCGACGGTAAACGCAGCGTGGGTGTAGTCGGCCGTCGGATTCGAGTCGCGTAAAGGATCGAGGGACAAACAGAGCCATAGGCCCGGCAATGACAAATAGGCGCCGCTGTCCCAGGTGGCCTCCAGCTTCAGTTGCAACAGCCCATGGTAGAAGCTGACGCTGCGAGGCAGATCGGTGACGGCCAGGGTCAGGTGGTTGAGGCCGGTGAGCATGTTGTTTCGTCCCTGTTAGCGGTGGTTTTCGGACAATACACCCTGCATTTGGTCTTTCAACCACTGCAACCCCGAATCCCCGCCCCGCCGCCCATGCCACACCAGCTCAAAGGCAAACGAGGGAATAGGAAACGGCGGCGGCACGGTCAGCAGGTGCTGATGGTCGATGTTGAGCAACCCCCGCGATGACACCGTCAGGATCAGGTCCGTGCCGCGAATCAACTGCGGTGCCACGCCCCAGTGCGGCAGGCTGATCGCCACATGCCGCCGCTCACGAATCGCCGTCAATGCGCGCTCGATTTCCGGCGTGCCGCTGCCGCGCATTTCCAGCAACACATGGGGCCGCGACAGGTAGGTAGGCAAGTCGAGGATGCCGCTGTCCGGCAGGCTGTCGCGGTCCACCAGGCAGGTGTAATGCTCTTCGAACAACGGCGAGCTGCGCAGTTCGGCGGGCATGTCGGGGAACACGCCAGCGGCCAGGTCGAGGTCGCCATTGAGCACGCCCTCCACCATGCCTTCGCGGCTGGCCTGGACAATCTGCAGGTCGATACCCGGCGCTTCGTGACGCAAGGCTCGCACCAGCCCCGGTAGGAAAATCGCCGCGCTGTAGTCCGACATCGCCACGCGAAACCGACGCTTGGCCGAGGCTGGGTCAAACTGATTCGGTGCCAGCAGTGCCTGCACCTGGGCCAGGGCCTCGGCCAACGGAGTCGCCAATTCCTGCGCGCGGGCAGTCGGCACCAACGTGCCCCCCTGACGCACCAGCAAGGGATCACCGAGCACATCACGCAAGCGCGCCAACGCATGGCTGACCGCCGGCTGGCTCAGGTGCAGGCGCGCCGCCGCACGGGTGACGTGCTGCTCGGCAAGCAAGGCATCGAGGATCACCAACAGGTTGAGGTCGATGCGCCGTAGATCATTCATCAGCTGCATGCCCGGCATAAGAAATTGGAATTTAAATTTGCGCGACGAATAGCCTAGAGTCCAGCAAAACCTCTGGGAGATTCGACATGACGACATTGCATTGGCTGGGTTTGTTGCTATTGGCGGTGATCGCCGGCGCGGTGGTGCCCTTTCAAAGCGCGATCAATGCCAACCTCGGTCGCGGTCTCGGCCACCCACTGTGGGCGACGCTGGCGTCGTTGCTGGTGAGCATTATCGTGCTGTTGCCGGTGATCGTCGCACTGCGCCTGCCGTTGCCGAGCCTGGCGTTTATCAGCAAGGCACCGCTGTGGATGTGGGCCGGTGGCGCGTTGGGTGTGTGCTTTATCTCGCTGGCACTGATGCTGCTGCCCAAGCTGGGCGCATCGGGCTTTATTGCGCTGGCCATGGCCGGGCAGATGCTTGCCGCGTTGCTGCTGGATCACTTCGGCCTGTTCGGCCTGGTCGAGCGGCAACTGACCACGCCCCGGGTGCTGGGAGCGCTCTTGTTGCTCGGCGGCGTGGCGTTGATTCAATTCAGCGCCACACCCGCCCGCGCACTGGCGACGGCAGGCTGATCCGCACGGTGGCAAAGGGCTCAGGGTGTGCCGCGCGCCAGTCGCTTGATCTCGGCCTGTTCCACCACCGCTTGCGGCGCGCCGTTACGCACCGCTGCCAGCATCGCCCGTCCCACGGTCTCGGTGCTGACCACCCAGCCCGGCTTGATCCCACGCACCACCGACAGCAACGGCCCAAGCACCGTGTAGAACAACCGGTACAACGGTGTCTTCGAGCGCACGCCATGCAACGGCTGGATCAGCCCCGGGCGAAACAGATACACCGCTTTGAACGGCAGGCGCAGCAACGCATTCTCAGTCTTGCCCTTGACCCGCGCCCACATCGACTTGCCCGCCTCGGAACTGTCGGTACCGGCGCCGGACACATAGATAAACGTCATCTGCGGATTCAGCCGCGCCAGGGTGCTGGCCGCGACGAGGGTGAGGTCATAAGTGAGGTGGGTGTACGTGGTTTCATTCATGCCCGCCGACGAAACGCCGAGGCAGAAGAAGCAAGCATCAAAACCTTGCAACAGGTTTTCCAACGGCTGGAAATCCAGCATGTCGCTGTGCAACACCTGATGCAGCTTGCCGTGCTCCTGGGCCAGCGGCGTGCGGCCGACGGCCACGACTTCCTGCACATCCGCGGCCAGCAGGCACTCACGGAGGACGCCCTGGCCGACCATGCCGGTGGCACCGAATAACAAGACTCTCATAAGGTTTACCTTCAATGGCCTGCCATCAACGGCACGCTAAAGACGAATACACTAACAGCTTGTAGCGTGCTGCCAGTAGCTTAGCGCCCAAATAGGAATCTTCCGTTCTTGAAACGCACCACCACCCCGCCCTTGCTTGCAGCGCGGCCCTCCTTGCCCAAGTCGGCATCAGCCGCAATTTGCACGCGGCATTGGCGCAAGGTTCAGGCGATGGGGCGATCATTGTGTTCAACACCCGCGCACCGTTGATTTTGCAGGGCGTTTCGAGTGGATTGCAGCGCGATATGGCGGGTTGGGGAGAGGCGTATCGGGTAGAGACGTTGATGCTCAATCACTTCGTCGCGCCCACGGGGCGGCTGAAGACGATGAGTTGGGGCGTGGCGAGCCTGCTGGTGACAGTTAAGAGATAGAACGAGCAAACAGTGACCTGTGGCGAGCGGGCTTGCCCCGCGTTGGGCTGCGCAGCAGCCCCAAAACCTCA
>NZ_JBMDIS010000093.1:0-24254 GCF_057808775.1 Pseudomonas sp. FG86
CTGGTTTTAGGGCCGCTACGCGCCCCAACGCGGGGCAAGCCCGCTCGCCACAACAGGCCCGCTCGCCACAACAAGCCCGCTTGCCACAACGGGCCCCTCGCCGTAAAAAAGCCGTCATTTAAGAGGATATTTTAATTCTTAATCATCAGTGACTTATTTGAGGGTTGAGGGGCTTGCTGCCACATTCAGTTCAGCAGTGCCTTGAAGGATCAGTGCTTGCTCTGGTCCTGTGGCATGGCCAGCAGTTGTTTTTCCTGGTTCCAGTCGAACGGTTCGTCGTTCTGTTCGGCTTCAAAGCGACGTTCTTCCAGGGCCTGGTACAGGTCCAATTCTTCGTCGGGCATGAAGTGCAGGCAGTCGCCGCCAAAGAACCACAGCAGGTCGCGCGGCACGAGGTGGGCGATCTGCGGGTAGCGCAGGATGACCTGGCTCATCAGGTCCTGGCCCAGGTACTGGCTTTCGATCGGGTCGATCGGCAGCAGGGCGCGCAGTTCGTCAAAGCGTTCGAGGAACAGGGTGTGGCTTTCCTCGGGCACCTGTTCGGCTTCGCCGACGGCAACCAGGATACTGCGCAGGTGGTCGAGCAAGACGAGATGATCGGCAACGACGTTGGACACGAGATAAGTCCTCTAAAGCAAAAACGGGCGCAGGAGTATATAGCCCCAGCGCCCGTTTTTATATGACCGCTGGACTCAGCGGACCTTGCCCTCTGCCTGGGCCAGTTCTTCCTTGCTGAAATCATCCACGTCGATCACCTTGCGCCGTGCCGCCTCGGCGTCGCGCAGGGTCTGCGCTTCGGCCGGTTGCAGCACCCCGGCGTGCAGCGCCGCGTCGATGGCAGGCTCGCCGGCCGTTGGCTTGACCTGGCCGCTCTTGAGCGCAGCATGCAGTTTCTTTTGCAGCGGATGACTGGCGCCGAGCAGGTCGTAGGCGTGTTGCAGGGCGCCTACGGGATCGTCCACCGATTGCGGGCGATAGCAGCCGGCCAGCAACTCCTCGAGCGTCGGGTCGCCCTTGGCGCGGCCGATGACCGCGGCCACCTCGGCATCCAGCGCATCGGATGGCCCCGTATGGCGACGGCCGAACGGGAATACGATCACCCGCAGCAGGCAGCCAAGCACCTTGCTCGGGAAGTTGCTCAGCAGTTCATCCAGTGCGCGCTCCGACTCGCCGAGGCTTTCTTCCATGGCCCAGGTGAACAGCGGTTCGAGGTGGTCCGGCGAATCCAGGTCGTGGTAACGCTTGAGCGCCGCTGAGGCCAGGTACATATGGCTCAGCACATCACCCAGGCGCGCCGACAGGCGTTCGCGGCGTTTCAATTCGCCGCCCAGCAGCATCATGCTCAGGTCGGCGAGCAGCGCGAACGCGGCGGCCTGGCGGTTCAGCGCACGGAAGTAGCGCTGGCTCAAACGGTTGCCCGGGGCTTTTTCGAAATGCCCGACACCGAGGTTGAGTACCAGGGTGCTGGCCGCGTTGCTCACGGCAAACCCGATGTGCTGCATCAGCAGGCCGTCGAACTCCTTCAGGGCCTGGTCGTGGTCTTCGCGACCGGCCAGGGCCATTTCCTTGAGCACGAAGGGATGGCAGCGAATCGCGCCCTGGCCGAAGATCATCAGGTTGCGCGAGAGGATATTCGCGCCCTCCACGGTGATGAAGATCGGTGCCCCCTGCCAGCTGCGACCCAGATAGTTGTTCGGGCCCATGATGATGCCCTTGCCACCGTGAACGTCCATGGCGTGGCTGATGCACTCGCGGCCGCGCTCGGTCAGGTGGTACTTGAGGATCGCCGACAGCACCGAGGGTTTTTCCCCGAGGTCGACGGCATTGGCGGTGAGCATCCGCGCACTGTCCATCAGCCACGCATTGCCGCCGATACGTGCCAGGGCTTCCTGGATACCTTCGAAGGCCGACAGCGGTACGTTGAACTGTTCGCGCACCTGGGCGTATTGGCCGGTGACCATGCTGGTGAACTTGGCGGCGCCGGTGCCGACGGCGGGCAGGGAGATCGAGCGGCCTACCGACAGGCAGTTCATCAACATCATCCAGCCCTTGCCGAGCATTTCCTGGCCGCCGATCAGGAATTCCAGGGGGATGAACACATCCTTGCCCGAGTTGGGGCCATTCATGAATGCCGCGCCCAGGGGGAGGTGGCGGCGGCCGATGTTGACCCCGGGCGTATCGGTCGGGATCAGCGCCAGGCTGATGCCGAGGTCTTCTTCTTCACCCAGCAGGTGGTCCGGGTCATGGGCCTTGAAGGCCAGGCCGAGCAGGGTCGCGACAGGGCCGAGGGTGATGTAGCGTTTTTCCCAGTTCAGGCGCAGGCCCAGGGTTTCCTTGCCTTCCCATTCACCCTTGCAGATCACCCCGGTGTCGGGCATGGCGCCGGCGTCGGAGCCCGCCAGCGGGCCGGTGAGGGCGAAGCACGGAATATCGTCGCCACGGGCCAGGCGTGGCAGGTAGTGGTTGCGTTGTTCGTCGGTGCCGTAGTGCAGCAGCAGTTCGGCCGGGCCGAGGGAGTTGGGCACCATCACCGTGGAGGCCAGGTCGCCGCTGCGGGTGGCGAGCTTCATGGCCACCTGGGAGTGGGCGTAGGCGGAGAAACCCTTGCCGCCATATTCCTTGGGGATGATCAGGGCGAAGAAACCGTGGGTCTTGATGTGCTCCCAGGCAGCGGGTGGCAGGTCCATGGCCTGGCCGATTTCCCAGTCGCTGACCATGGCGCAGAGGGCTTCGGTGGGGCCGTCGATGAAGGCCTGCTCTTCTTCGGTCAGTTGCGCCTTGGGGTAGGCCAGCAGTTTGTCCCAGTCGGGGCGACCACTGAACAGTTCGCCGTCCCACCACACGGTGCCCGCATCGATCGCGTCGCGCTCGGTCTCGGACATCGGCGGCAGGACTTTCTGGAACCAGCTGAACAGCGGCTTGGTGAAGTATTGGCGGCGCAGGTCTGGCAGCAGCAGCGGCGCGGCGACAAGGGCGATCAGCACCCAGAAGATCAGCAGCAGCCAACCCGGTGCGTGGCTCCAGGCGCCCATCGCCAGCAGGTAAACGGCGACCACGCCCAGGGCAGGCAGAGGCGCGGTGCGGCGGTGTGCCAGGTAGGCAATGCCGACCACCAGAACCAGTATCCACAACAACAGCATATTCAATCCTCCATGAAACCAGGGGCAAAACCACCATTGAGCTTAGTCGGCATCCGAGAAAGCGCGGTGATCAGGCGTTACGAGTGGTACTGGGAACACCGTGGGATCACCGATCACCAGGCGCCGACATTTGGCCGATTCGTCGTTATCTCCATGGCACACCTGTCGTTAAACTCCAGGCTTCCCTCGGAGATCAAGCTCATGGATACGTACCTGAGTCCCAGCCGCTTCATCGATAGTGACCACCCTGCCGTGGTGGAGTTCGCCGAAAAACACCGCGGTACCCGCACGGTTTTAAGTGACCAGGCAGTCGCCCTGTATTACGCCGTACGGGAGGCGGTGCGCTACAACCCCTACACCTTCAGCCGCGACCCAGGCACCTTGAACGCCAGCTTCGCCCTGGCGGCTGGCGAAAGCTATTGCGTGCCCAAGGCCACCTTGCTCGCCGCCTGTGCGCGGCACTGTGGCATTCCGGCGCGCATCGGCCTGGCGGACGTGCGCAATCATCTGTCGACGCCGCGCCTGATTGCGCTGCTCAAAAGTGATGTGTTCGCCATGCACGGCTACACCGAGCTTTATTTGAACGGCCGCTGGGTCAAGGCGACGCCCGCGTTCAACCAGCAATTGTGTGAGCTGTTCGATGTGCCGCCGCTGGAGTTCGACGGGGTCAATGACAGTGTTTTCCATGCGTTCAACCGCCAGGGGCAACGCTCGATGGAGTACGTGGTGGATCATGGGCAATTTCCCGATGTGCCCGAGGCTTTCTTCTTCGCCCATCTCCAGCAGTGTTACCCGCACCTGTTTACCGACGACATGCCGAGCCTGCTGGGCGATCTGCGCAGTGATTTAAGCCGCGCGTGAAGCGGCGTATGCTGCTGCGTTCATCCAGCCATGTTCATTCACAATAAGGCACGGTCATGCTGAAAATCTGGGGTCGTAAAAATTCATCAAACGTCAGGAAAGCACTGTGGTGCGCCGAGGAACTCGGCCTGGACTATGAGGCAATTGATGCGGGCGGGGCTTTTGGCGTGGTCGACACGCCGCAATACCGGGCGTTGAACCCCAATGGCCGGGTGCCGGTGATCGAAGATGGCGATTTTGTCCTGTGGGAGTCCAACACCATCGTGCGTTACCTCTGCGCCAAGCAGGCGTCGAGCTGGTACCCGAGCGACCTGAAGGCGCGGGCCAACGCGGAAAAATGGATGGATTGGACCACGTCGACCCTCGCCGAACCGTTCAAGAGCGTGTTCTGGGGCATTGTGCGCACGCCCGCTGACAAACAGAACTGGGACACCATCCACGCCGGGCGCCAAGCCTGCATCGATGCGCTCAAAACCGTCGACCAGGCCCTTGCCACCCAACCCTACCTGTCAGGTAATGAGATCGGCATGGGTGATATCCCCCTGGGCTGCTTTATCTACGCCTGGTTTGAAATGCCCATCGAACGCCCTTCGATGCCCCATCTAGAGGCCTGGTACCAGCGCCTGCAACAACGGCCGGCCTACCGCAAAGCGGTCATGACCGCGTTGACTTAATACTGACTATTAATACAGGTGACTGTACTTGTGCGGCGCGGGCAAGCACCATGCTTGTCATGCGCCGCCGTTGAACTACGTGGGCTGCGCCCTCATCTATTGTTCCTATTCTCTTCTTTGGTGCGTATTCCGATATGAGTTCCGCTCTGTCCATCCGGCAGCTAACCAAAACCTACGGCAACGGTTTCCAGGCCCTGAGTGGTATCGATCTGGACGTTGCCGAAGGTGATTTCTTCGCCTTGCTTGGCCCCAACGGTGCCGGCAAATCCACCACCATCGGTATCCTTTCGACCCTGGTCAACAAGACCAGCGGCACGGTGAATATTTTTGGCCATGACCTGGACCAATCCCCGGCGGCGCTCAAGCGTTGCATCGGTGTGGTGCCCCAGGAATTCAACTTCAACCAGTTTGAAAAGACCTTCGACATTGTCGTGACCCAGGCCGGTTACTACGGCATTCCGGCGAAAATCGCCAAGGAACGCGCCGAACAGTACCTGACCCAACTGGGCCTGTGGGACAAACGCGACGTGCCTTCGCGTTCGCTCTCCGGCGGTATGAAGCGGCGCCTGATGATCGCCCGCGCGCTGGTGCACGAACCGCGCCTGTTGATCCTCGATGAGCCCACCGCCGGGGTGGACATCGAACTGCGTCGCTCGATGTGGACCTTCCTCACCGAGCTGAACGAGAAAGGCATCACCATCATCCTCACCACCCACTACCTGGAAGAGGCCGAGCAGCTGTGCCGCAACATTGGCATCATCGACCACGGCACCATCGTCGAGAACACCAGCATGCGTAACCTGCTGAGCCAGTTGCATGTGGAGACGTTCGTGCTCGACCTGAAAAACAACCTGTCGGTACCGCCGCAACTGGTCGGCTACCCGACTCGCCTGGTCGACGGCCACACCCTGGAAGTCCAGGTGGACAAAGCCATGGGCATCACTGCGTTGTTCAGCCAATTGGCGACCCAGAACATCGAAGTGTTGAGCCTGCGTAACAAAACCAATCGCCTTGAGGAGTTGTTCGTGTCCCTGGTGGAAAAAAACCTGGCGAAGGTGGCGGTATGAGTTCTGAACTGCAACCCAACCTCGTCGCGCTGCAGACCATTGTCTATCGCGAAGTGAAGCGCTTCACCCGGATCTGGCCGCAGACCCTGCTGCCACCGGCGATCACCATGGTCCTGTACTTCGTGATCTTCGGTAACCTGATCGGCCGGCAGATCGGCGACATGGGTGGCTTCACCTATATGGAGTACATCGTGCCCGGCCTGATCATGATGTCGGTGATCACCAACTCCTACGGCAACGTGGTGTCCAGTTTCTTCGGCAGCAAATTCCAGCGTTCCATCGAAGAACTGATGGTCTCGCCGGTGTCGCCACACACCATCCTGATCGGCTACACACTGGGTGGCGTGCTGCGAGGCTTGATGGTCGGTGTGATCGTGACCTTGCTGTCGCTGTTCTTCACCCACCTGCAAGTGCACCACCTGGGGGTCACCCTGTTGGTGGTGGTGCTGACGGCGACGATCTTCTCGTTGCTGGGGTTTATCAACGCAGTGTTTGCACGCAACTTCGACGATATCTCGATCATCCCGACGTTCGTGCTGACCCCACTGACCTACCTGGGCGGAGTGTTCTACTCCATCACCTTGCTGCCGCCGTTCTGGCAGACAGTGTCCCTGGCCAACCCGGTGCTGCACATGGTCAACGCGTTCCGCTACGGCATCCTTGGCGTGTCGGACATCAAGATCAGCGTGGCGATCACCTTCATGATCGTGGCCACGGTGGTGTTGTATATCGGTTGCGCGAAGTTGCTGGTGAGCGGGCGCGGCATGCGTACCTGAGCACTGACCTGAACGTGGGGAAAAATGTGGGAGGGGGCTTGCTCCCGATAGCGGTGGATCAGTCAGTGCAAGGGTGACTGACCGCTATCGGGGGCAAGCCCCCTCCCACATTTAGATGTGTGTCAGGTCTGCAATGCCAGCTCGATCAGCTCGTGCAGTTCTTCAACCGTCAGCGGTGTGCTCGAGAACAGAATACGAAACACCGTCGGTGCCGCCAGCAGGTTGATCAGGTGATCCACGCTGGGCGGTGGCGGCGTGTCGTGCGGGTAGCGATCGACAATCGCCTGGAGCTGCCCGCTGAGGATGCTCACGCAGTACCCAGGCGTCGCCCGGCACTGCACATCGCGCATCATGTTGCGCCCCGGCTCCGAACTCATTTCATCCAGGTATTGCTCGGCCCAGGCTTGCAGGTCGCCACGCAGGCTGCCGGTGTTGGCCGGCTCGCTGTCGGGGCGCATACGGGCCAGGGCCACGTCCGCGAGCAACACGGAGAGGTCGCCCCAGCGTCGGTAGATGGTTGAGGGGGTGACGCCCGCGCGCGCGGCAATCATCGGCACGGTGACACTGGAACGCTCATGGGTTTCCAGCAGTTCACGCACCGCCGCATGGACGGACTCTTGTACCCGGGCACTGCGGCCCCCCGGGCGGAGGCCTTCTTTTATCGCCATGGGTGTGACCTTAACACAAAGAATTTGCTTTAAGCCCTGATCGGTCGCACACTGCGCAAAAGCAAAATATTAGCTTTAGCGGAGCGTGCCCATGTCCAACCTGACTTCACACCGTTCCAGCCTGGTGTTCCTGGCGATCACTTTGCTGACGTTCCTGGCGGCTTCCAGCGCGCCGACGCCGTTGTATCACCTGTATCAGGAGGGCCTGCATTTTTCAGCGGGCATGCTGACCCTGATCTTCGGGGTATACGCTTTGAGCCTGCTGGTGGCGTTGCTGACCGTAGGTTCGCTGTCGGACCACCTGGGGCGCAAGCCGGTGATCTTCACCGCACTGCTCCTCGAGATGCTGGCGATGCTGCTGTTTATCCATGAAGACAGCGTGGCCTGGCTGATCGCCGCGCGGACCCTGCAAGGTTTCGCCACCGGCATGGCCACGGCGGTACTGGGTGCCGCGCTGCTCGATACCGACCGCCAGCACGGGCCGCTGATCAACAGCGTCGCGCCCTTGCTGGGGATGGCGTGTGGCGCCATGGGGTGCAGCCTGCTGGTGGAATTCGCGCCGTTTCCCACCACCTTGATCTACTGGACACTCTTGAGCCTGATGGTGTTGCAGGCCGTGTATGTGTGGCGCCTGCCGGAAACCGTCAGTCGGATCCCTGGCGCGTTGGCCTCGTTGTGGCCCACCTTGCATGTGCCGCTCCAGGCGCGCCGCGCGCTGTGGATTGCGCTGCCGGTGGATATCGCAGTGTGGGCCATGGGCGGGTTCTATCTGTCCCTGGCGCCTTCGCTGGTACGGGCGGCCACGGGGTCGACGTCCAATCTGATCGGCGGCGGGCTGGTAGCGGTGTTGACCTTGAGCGGTGCGCTGATGATTTTCAGCCTGCGCAATCGCCCGGCGGACAAGACCTTGCGCCTGGGCGCCGTGTTGCTGGCGGTGGGCGTCGCGCTGATCCTCAGTGCCGTGCACGCTGCCAGCCTGCCGTTGTTTTTCCTTGCGACGCTGATCGCCGGCAGTGGTTTTGGGGCCGGGTTCCTCGGCGCCTTGCGCAGCGTTGTACCGTTGGCCTTGCCCCATGAGCGCGCCGGCTTGATGTCGGCGTTCTACGTCCTGAGTTACCTGGCGTTCTGTGTGCCATCGCTGTTGGCGGGCAACCTGACGCGCACCTTCGGGTTGATCGCGACCACCGATGCGTATGGCGTGTCGCTGATCGTGCTGGCACTCAGTGCCTTGGCGGCGCTGCTGCTGCAGGATTACACCCGCACCAAGGCGACATCGAGCCCGTGATGCGCTCATAATCGGCGATCTCCGACCGCCTTGAGATTCAAGCATGAAGATCATCCGCAGCAAGGACTTCACCGGCAGCCGCGCCTGGGAGGCGCTGGATATCGCCAACATGAACGGCATCACCACCCGTTTGCACTGGACCGACCAGCCGTACCGCTGGCACGTCAACGATGGTGAGGAAGTGTTCGTGGTGCTCGATGGCCGGGTGCATATGCACTACCGCGACGGCGGCATGGAGCAGGTGGCTGAGCTGGCCGTGGGCGACATTTTCTACGCCGGCGTCGGCACCGAACATGTGGCGCATCCCCAGGGCCCTGCGCGCATCCTGGTGATCGAAAGCGAAGGCAGCGTTTGAGCGCATATCGGTAAAATAGATAACAGTTAGAGATATTACCCGTTATATAGATATTCGATCAGGTTCTACCATGGCCTCAACCTCATGCGAGGAAGAGGATTGCCATCATGACCTGCTCGAATACCATCAGCTACAAGCCCTTCAGTCACCTGGCCCGTCCCCGGGAAGTGATTCGCCAGTTCACCCCCAACTGGTTTGCCGCGACCATGGGCACCGGCGTGCTTGCGCTGGCCCTGGCTCAATTACCGTTCGACCTGCCGGGTTTGCGCGCCATTGCCGAAGGACTGTGGCTGTTCACCATAGGCTTGTTCCTGCTGTTCAGTGCCCTGTATGCGGCGCGTTGGGTGATGTTTTTCCACGAGGCCCGGCGGATTTTCGGGCACTCCACCGTCTCGATGTTCTTCGGCACTATCCCCATGGGCCTGGCGACCATCCTTAACGGATTGTTGTTGTTCGGCCTGCCACGCTGGGGGAGTGATGTGCTGCCCCTGGCCGAGCTGCTCTGGTGGCTGGATGTGGCCATGTCCCTGGCCTGCGGCGTGCTGATCCCGTTCATGATGTTCACCCGCCAGGAACACAGCATCGACCAGATGACCGCCGTATGGCTGTTGCCGGTGGTCGCGGCCGAAGTGGCGGCGGCCAGCGGTGGCCTGCTGGCGCCGCACCTGGTCGACGCCCATTCGCAACTGGTGATGCTGGTGACCAGTTACGTGCTGTGGGCGTTCTCCCTGCCGGTGGCGTTCAGTATCCTGACCATCCTGATGCTGCGCATGGCCTTGCATAAATTGCCTCACGCCAATATGGCCGCATCGAGCTGGCTGGCCCTCGGCCCCATCGGTACCGGTGCCCTGGGTATGTTGGTGCTGGGCGGCGATGCGCCGGCGATCTTTGCCGCCAATGGTTTGCCCGGCGTCGGTGAAATGGCCAACGGCCTGGGCCTGGTGGCGGGTATGACCCTGTGGGGCTTCGGCTTGTGGTGGATGCTGATCGCGGTGCTGATCACCCTGCGTTACCTGCGCGCCGGTATCCCGTTCAACCTGGGGTGGTGGGGTTTTACCTTCCCGCTGGGGGTATATGCCCTGGCCACGTTGAAGCTGTCGAGCCTGTTGCACCTGGGCTTCTTCAGCGCATTTGGCAGTGTGCTGGTGGGCGCGTTGACGCTGATGTGGCTGGTCGTTGCCAAGCGCACTGTGCAGGGCGCCTATAAAGGTGAGCTTTTTGTTTCGCCGTGTATTGCAGGACTAGGGAATAAGTAAGCGCGATTAGGTAAAGTCGTGGCCTGATCAATAACAGGCCACGCAGGAACACGGACGATGAGCCACCCCTCACAATTCACCTTGCTGCGCACACGGCGTTTCCTGCCGTTTTTCATCACCCAGTTGCTGGGCGCCTTCAACGACAACATCTTCAAGCAATCGCTGATCCTGGCGATTCTCTACAAGCTCACCATCGACGGTGACCGCTCGATCTGGGTCAACCTGTGCGCGCTGTTGTTCATCTTGCCCTTCTTCCTGTTCTCGGCGCTGGCCGGCCAGTTTGGCGAGAAATTCAACAAGGATGCGTTGATCCGCGCGATCAAGATTGGCGAGATTGTGATCATGGCCGTCGGCGCGACGGGCTTTCTGTTCAATCACCTGGAACTGATGCTGCTGGCGCTGTTCGCCATGGGCACGCACTCGGCGCTGTTCGGCCCGGTGAAGTATTCGATCATGCCCCAGGCCCTGCACGACGATGAATTGGTGGGCGGCAACGGTCTGGTGGAGATGGGCACGTTCCTGGCGATCCTGGCCGGCACCATTGGCGCAGGGATCATGATGTCTTCCACCCACTATGCGCCGGTGGTGTCGGCGGCGATCGTCGGCGTGGCGGTGCTGGGTTACCTGGCCAGCCGCAGCATTCCGCGCGCGGCGGCGTCCACCCCGCAACTGCGCCTGGACTGGAACATCTTCAGCCAATCCTGGGCGACTTTGCGCCTGGGCTTGGGCCAGACCCCCGCGGTGTCGCGCTCCATCGTCGGTAACTCATGGTTCTGGTTTGTCGGCGCGATCTACCTGACGCAAATCCCAGCCTATGCCAAGGAGTGGTTGTACGGCGACGAAACCGTGGTGACGCTGATCCTCACGGTGTTCTCGGTGGGCATCGCCCTGGGCTCGATGCTGTGCGAAAAGCTCTCCGGGCGGAAGGTGGAGATCGGCCTGGTGCCGTTTGGCTCCTTTGGCCTGACCGTGTTCGGCCTGCTGCTGTGGTGGCATTCGGGCGGCTTCCCGCAGAACGTCCAGGCCAATGACTGGCTGGCGGTGCTCAGCTATGGCCAGGCGTGGTGGGTGTTGTTGGATATCCTCGGCCTGGGGGTGTTTGGCGGGTTCTATATCGTGCCGCTGTATGCACTGATCCAGTCGCGCACCGCCGAGCACGAACGAGCGCGGGTGATCGCCGCCAACAACATTCTCAACGCGCTGTTCATGGTGGTCTCGGCGATTGTCTCGATCCTGCTGCTGAGCGTGGCCAAGTTGTCGATTCCTGAGCTGTTCCTGGTGGTGTCGTTGCTCAACATCGCGGTCAACGCCTACATCTTCAAGATCGTCCCCGAGTTCACCATGCGCTTCATGATCTGGCTGCTCAGCCACTCCATGTATCGCGTGGAGCATCGCAACCTTGAGCTGATCCCGGATGAAGGCGCGGCGTTGCTGGTGTGTAACCACGTGTCGTTTGTCGATGCGCTGTTGATTGGCGGCGCGGTGCGTCGGCCGATTCGCTTCGTCATGTACTACAAGATCTACCGCTTGCCGGTGCTGAATTTTATCTTCCGCACCGCGGGGGCGATCCCGATTGCCGGGCGCAATGAGGATATCCAGATCTACGAAAAAGCCTTCACGCGGATTGCCCAATACCTGAAGGACGGAGAGTTGGTGTGTATCTTCCCGGAAGGCAAGTTGACGGCTGACGGCGAGATGAACGAGTTCCGTGGTGGCGTGACGCGCATTCTTGAGGAGACCCCGGTGCCGGTGATCCCGATGGCGTTGCAGGGGTTGTGGGGGAGTTTCTTCAGTCGCGATCCGAACAAAGGCTTCTTCCATCGCATCTGGTCGCGCGTCGTGCTGGTGGCGGGTGAGCCGGTGGAGGGTCCGACGCCTGCGAGATTGCAGGAGGTCGTTGGCGCTTTGCGGGGGAGTGTCAGGTAGTTCTGTGCTGGATGTACCGGCCTCATCGGGGCATGCCCCCTCCCACATTTGATCACGTTGTTCTGACGATCGCGGTCTAGTGTGGGAGGCGGTGCGACGATTCGACTTGCCCCCGATGGTGGTAGTGGCCTAAGCGCTGATCTTGAGCCCGACAAGCCCGCAAATGATCAACGCCACACTGGCCAGCCGGAACAACGCCATGGATTCCCCGAACAGGATAATCCCGGCAATCACCGTGCCCACCGCTCCCACGCCAGTCCAGATGGCATAGGCGGTGCCCAGCGGCAGCTCCTTCATGGCCAGGCCAAGCAGGCCGAGGCTGATGGCCATGGCGGCAATCGTCAGCGCCGTGGGCAGCGGCTTGCTGAAACCGTCGGTGTACTTCAGGCCGACGGCCCAGCCGACTTCAAACAAGCCGGCAAACAATAGAATGATCCAGGACATGATGACCTCCCTTGCAAAAGCGGGGTCGTCCCCTGATGTGCGCTCGAGAGCGTCGCGAGGTCGTCCCCGCGAAGCTCGGTAGAGTGCCGAAAATGGATCATGCGATCAAGTTTGCGGGGTGTTTTCCAGCATGCGACGGTCTTCCTTCTCGCTCATGCGGCGGAAGTAGGTCGATAGCAACGCCCCGGAAATATTGTGCCAGACACTGAACAGCGCGCTCGGCACTGCCGCCAACGGAGAAAAGTGCGCGCTGGCCAATGCGGCGCCCAGCCCGGAGTTCTGCATGCCCACCTCCAGCGCCAGCGACTTGCGTTGGGCCAATGGCAGCTTGAACACACGGCCGGTGAAGTAGCCCAGCAGGTAGCCGAAGCTGTTGTGCAACATCACCACGGCCATGATCAGCAGGCCCGATTCGGCGATCTTCGCCTGGCTCGCCGCCACTACTGCGGCGACGATGATCACGATGCTGACCACCGACACCAGGGGCAGTACGTCCACGGCGTGGCGGACCCGCTCGCCGAGCACGCGTTGCGCGACAACGCCGAGCACGATCGGCAGCAGCACCACTTGCAGGATCGACCAGAACAACTCCATGAACGACACCGGCAACCAGGCCGAGGCCAGCAGCCAGATCAGCGCCGGGGTGAGCAGCGGGGCGAGGAGGGTGGTGACGGCGGCGATGGCCACCGACAGCGCCAGGTCACCTCGGGCCAGCCAGGTCATCACGTTGGATGAGGTGCCGCTTGGGCAGCAGCCGACCAGGATCACCCCAACGGCAATTTCCGGCGGCAGGTGGAAGGCCTGGCACAGCAGCCAGGCCACGCCCGGCATGATCACGAAGTGTGCGACTACGCCCAGGGCCACGCGCCACGGGTGGCGAGCGACTTCGGCGAAGTCTTCAAGTTTGAGGGTCAGCCCCATGCCGAACATCACCAGGCCCAGCAGCGGGACGATGGCGCTTTTCAGGCCGATGAACCCGTTGGGTTCGAAGAAGGCCAGCACGGCAAATATCAACACCCAGTAGGCGAAGGTATTGCCGACGAAGCGGCTCAAGGCGGCGAGTGCGCGCATGGGGGTGTCCTTTTTTATTCGATTTTTGAAATGCAAATGCGATCAAATGTGGGAGGGGCGGGGCGACGATTCGACTTGCCCCTCCCACATTTTGATCTTCACACGGCTTAGATGCCCTGCGGGGTTTCTTCGCCGCCCAGCGCTTCGATCAGCGCCGGCAGGAAGTCACCGAAGGTCAGCATCATCAGGGTGAAGCTGGCATCCAGTTGGCCCAGGGCTTCTTCACCACCGTCCTGTTCCGCCTGGTCTTGCAGCAGGTCTTCGAACTTCAGGCGCTTGACGGTCATCTTGTCGTCGAGCATGAAGGACAGCTTGTCCTGCCAGGCCAGGGACAGTTGGGTCACGACTTTGCCGGTGCTCAGGTGCAGCTGGATTTCTTCGCTGGTCAGGTCCTGGCGCTTGCAACGCACGATGCCGCCGTCTTCGTGGGTGTCGCGCAGTTCGCATTCGTCGAGGACGAAGAAGTCATCGGCCGGTTTCTGGGTGGTGACCCAGTCGGTCATGATGGCGGTGGGCGCGGTTTTCACGGTGAGTGGGCGCACCGGCAGGGTGCCGATCACTTCACGCAGGGTGGAGAGCAGGTCTTCGGCGCGTTTCGGGCTGGCCGAGTTGACCAGGATCAGGCCCTGTTTCGGCGCGATGGCGGCGAAGGTCGAAGAGCGACGGACGAACGCACGAGGCAGGAACGACAGGATGATTTCATCCTTGATCTGATCACGTTCTTTTTTATAGACCTTGCTGCCACGTTGGGCTTCCAGCTCTTCAACTTTTTCCTTAACCGCATCACGCACCACGCTACCCGGCAGGATGCGTTCTTCCTTGCGCGCGGCGATCAGCAGGAAGTCGCCGCTGACGTGAACCAGGGGAGCATCTTCACCTTTACCGAAGGGCGCGACGAAACCGTAAGTGGTCAACTCCTGGCTTGCACATGGGCGCGCCAGTTTGGTGGCCATGGCCGCTTCCAACGCCTCGGCATCAACAGGCAGATCTTGGGTCAGGCGATAGATAAGCAGGTTCTTGAACCACATGGGGTGAGTCTCTCCTTTATACAAAGGGGGGCATTATTCTCTTGATAGCGGCTGAGGCCAACCCTGCCTAAGCCATTGGAAGCTATCAAAAAAAAGATTTAAGAAAGTGCTTGCCAGACCTGGGGGCGCTCCGTAGAATGCGCGCCACACCGAAACGAAGGGTGATTAGCTCAGCTGGGAGAGCATCTGCCTTACAAGCAGAGGGTCGGCGGTTCGATCCCGTCATCACCCACCATTCGCTTCAAGTGTTACGCGCAGCGGTAGTTCAGTCGGTTAGAATACCGGCCTGTCACGCCGGGGGTCGCGGGTTCGAGTCCCGTCCGCTGCGCCATATTCGGTCACCTGGAACGCTGAACGCCAGGTACCACAGGAAGCCCGCTCATCGAGCGGGCTTTTTGCTGTCTGGGGTTTATGAACACGCTCCGGCAGACCAAAACGCCGCCGATCATTTCCGATGATCGGCGGCGTTTTTTAGGCGTGGATCAGAAATCCCACCGCGTGCTGACCATGAAGTTACGCGGTTCACCGTACAAACTCGGTGTTTTCGGGGCCGCGCACGCTGGTCGAAAATTTATTTCAAATAAATTGCATTTAAATCAACACATTGCAGATTTTTCGTATATGATGCGCCCCACACCGAAAGTGAAGGGTGATTAGCTCAGCTGGGAGAGCATCTGCCTTACAAGCAGAGGGTCGGCGGTTCGATCCCGTCATCACCCACCATTCGCTTCAAGTGTTACGCGCAGCGGTAGTTCAGTCGGTTAGAATACCGGCCTGTCACGCCGGGGGTCGCGGGTTCGAGTCCCGTCCGCTGCGCCATATTCGGTCACCTGGAACGCTGAACGCCAGGTACCACAGGAAGCCCGCTCATTGAGCGGGCTTTTTGCTGTCTGGGGTTTGGCAAAGCGGCTGGAAGAATTCGTCCAGCACGCAGTAGAACGCGATGCGCTGTTCATCGGGCTTGACCCCGAAAATCCGCGTGTTCCTGGACGTCGCCGCCGAACGCCTGTTCACAACCCCATCAGCCGATAGCCCACCTGCAACTCGGTAATGAAGTACTGCGGTTGAGCGGGGTCCTCCTCCAGTTTCTGGCGCAGGTGCGCCATGTGCACCCGCAAGTAGTGGGCGCGATCCACGTAATCCAGGCCCCACACCTCCAGCAGTAGCTGGCGATGGGTGAGCACCCGGCTTTGGCCGCGCACCATCGCGCAGAGCAGGCGGTATTCGATGGGTGTGAGGTGTACCGGTTGGCCCTTGCGCCAGACCTCATGGGTGGCGAGGTCGACTTCAATCTCGCCAAACGCCACTTTGCTGGTGGCCGCCACGCTGCCGGTCTGCCCGTGCCGGCGCAGTTGGGCGCGGATGCGGGCGAGTAACTCGGGCACGCCGAAGGGCTTGGTCAGGTAGTCATCGGCACCGGCGTCCAGGGCGGCGACTTTTTCTTCTTCGCGATCACGTGCCGATAGCACCAGGATCGGCACCGCCAGCCAGCCGCGCAGCTCGCTGATCAGTTGCTTGCCATCGCCATCCGGCAGGCCGAGGTCGACGATCACCAGGTCCGGCTGACGGCTGGCGGCGTGGATCAAGGCGCGCTTGACGCTATCGGCTTCGAACACCTGGAACCCTTCGTCTTGCAGGGCGATGCCGACAAAGCGCCGGATATTGGCTTCGTCTTCAACAATCAGAATACGTGCAGTGTTCATAGGGATTCCATGGACGGCGGAGTGCCCGCCGGTAGCGTGATGATGAAATGCATGCCGCAGGTACGCCCTGGGTTGGCCTCGATACGCCCGCCGTGTGCCTCGACAATACGTTTGGCCAGCGCGAGGCCCAGGCCGATGCCGGTCACGGAAGACTCCTGTTGGCCGCGCGCAAACGGTTCGAACAGATTGGCCGGGGCCCGACCCGGGCCGGTGTCGCTGACCATCAGCACGATGCTGTCCGACGTGGCGTGGGCCGCGACGCTGATGGTGGTGCCGGGTGGGGTGTACTTGGCCGCGTTGTCCAGCAGGTTGACCAGCACGCGTTCGATCAACAGCGCGTCGACGTCCACCAGCGGCAACCGCGCGTCGAGCGAGGTGTGCACCTGATGCCGCGCCAACGGCTCGCGCAACTGGCGCAGGGCGCTGCCGACGATTTCTTCAAGGGAGTGCCATTGCCGGTTCAGGCGCACGCCGCGTTCCTGCATGCGCGCCATGTCCAGCAGGTTTTCGATCAGGCGCTGCATCGACGTGGCTTGTTCGTGGATGCCGTGCAACAACTCGCGCAACGGCCCCGGTGGGGCGTGGGGCAGGGCGGTGTCGGCGGCACCGATCAAGGTAGTCAATGGTGTGCGCAGGTCGTGGGAAATCGCCGCAAGCAGGGTATTGCGCATTTTTTCACCCTCCATCTGCACCAGGGTGTTTTGCGCCACCTCGACAAAATGCACGCGCTCCAGGGCAATCGCCAGTTGGCTCATGCAGGCTTCCAGCAGGCGGCGTTCCTGTGGGTCGTTCAGCCGTTCGCTCTGGGCCAGTTCCAGCACCAGCACACCGCGTACGCGCATAGGCGCCTTGAGCGGCAGGTAGCAGCCCTTGGCCGCCGATAGGGTGTCGGTGCCGTGGCCGGCGGCATGGCCGTGGTCGTAGGTCCATTGCGCGATGCTGTCATCCATCGGCAGCCCGCCTGCGCCCACGCTGTGTATGCCATCGGCGGCGTCCGGCAGGGCCAGGCCGACGCGGGCTTCGAACACGCCGCTGAACGTGCGCAGCGCGACTTCGCTGATTTGTTCCACGGTCAACGCTGCCGACAAGTCACGCGCCAGCCGCGCCAGGGAGGTCGCACGGCGTTCGCGCGCGGCGGCGGTGCGCGCTTCGTGGCGCAGGCGTGCGGTGAGTTGCCCGGTGATCAAGGCGATGCCGAGCATCAGCGCAAAGGTGAAAAAATACTGGGTGTCAGTGACCGTGAAGGAATAGCGCGGCTGCACGAAAAAGAAGTCGAAACACAGCACCGCGAGCATCGCTGCCCACACGCCGGGGCCGCGTCCATACCGCAGGGCCACCAGCACCACCGTGAGTAAAAACAGCATGACCACGTTGGCCAGGTCGAACACTTGCAACAGCAACGCGGCGACGGCGCTGGCGGCGAAACAGGCAAGGCTGGCCCACCCATAGGCCAAGGCCCTGCCCGGCACGGGCGAAGGTTTTTCGACGATCAGGGGCCTGTCGGGCACAACCCCGTGGGCCATCACGATCTGGTCGATTTGCGGATGATGGTGGCTGATCCGGTCGCTGACCGATTGATGCCAGAACCGCCAGGCCTGGCGCGGGTGATGGCCCAGCACCAGGCGATTGGCGTTGTGCTCACGGGCACAGGCGACCAATGCTTGCGCCACGTCCATGCCCGGCAACGTGGCCGTATCGGCGCCGAATTCGCTGGCCAGGGCCAAGGTTTTAATCGCGCTCAGGTAGCGCCTGGCACCGCGCCCCTGGGCGGAGGCGACATGCACGACAATCCAGTCCGCCTCCAGCTTTTGCGCCAGGCGCGCCGCTTCACGCACCAGGCGTTCATCGCCGGCATCACCGGCCACACCCACCAATAGCCGTTCGCGGGCGGGCCACAGGGTCTTGATCGACTGTTCGCGACGGTACACGCGCATCTGCGTGTCGACCCGATCCGCCGTGCGCCGCAACGCCAATTCGCGCAGGGCCAACAGGTTCCCCTTGCGGAAAAAATGCTGCGATGCGCGTGCTGCCGCAGGGCCCAGGTACACCTTGCCGTCCTTTAGGCGTTGCAGCAGATCGTCGGGCGGCAGGTCAACCACCACCACTTCGTGAGCGTTATCGAACACATGATCCGGCACGGTCTCGCGCACGCGAATGCCGATGATGCCGCTGACCAGGTCATTCAGGCTTTCCAGGTGTTGCACGTTGAGGGTGGTCCATACATCAATGCCGGCGCTGAGCAGTTCTTCCACGTCTTGCCAGCGTTTGGGATGGCGCGAACCGGGGATGTTGCTGTGAGCCAGTTCATCCACCAGTACCACGGCGGGATGGCGCAGCAGGGCGGCATCGAGGTCGAATTCGGTGAGGGCAAACTCACCGTGCAGGCGATTGGCGCGGGGCAGTTGCTCCAGGCCGTGGAGCCGTTCGGCGGTCTCCGCACGACCATGGGTTTCCACCACGCCAGCCAGTACGTCACGGCCCAGGGCGACCTCGCGTTGCGCTGCTTCGAGCATGGCGCAGGTCTTGCCCACGCCGGCGTTGGAACCGAAATAGATACGCAATTTGCCGCGCAAGGCGGCCTGTTCTTCCTGTTGTACCCGCGCCAGCAAGGCGTCGGGGTCGGGGCGTGCATCGTTTAAGGCGGGCATATTCTTCCTCTAGTTGTCTGTAGGCGCGAGCTTGCCCGTGAAAAACCTGAGGGTGCCGTTGGGTGTCAGGTTTCCCGCGTTATCGTTAACGCCCTTCACGAGCAAGCTCGCGCCTACAGTGGGTGGGGCGCTATACGAGGCCCAATCCCGTCAGCAGCAGGTCGATCAGCTTGATCCCGGCAAACGGCACCAGCACCCCGCCCAGGCCATAGATCAGCAGGTTGCGGTTGAGCAAGGCCGCCGCGCCGATCGAGCGGTAAGTCACGCCGCGCAGGGCCAGGGGAATCAACGCGACAATGATCAGTGCGTTAAAAATCACCGCGCTGAGAATCGCCGAGTTGGGGCTGCTCAGCTGCATCACGTTCAACGCACCGAGCTGGGGATAGGTTGCGACAAACGCCGCCGGGATGATCGCGAAGTACTTGGCCACGTCATTCGCCACACTGAAGGTGGTGAGGGCGCCGCGGGTCATCAGCATCTGTTTGCCGACCTCGACCACTTCGATCAGCTTGGTCGGGTTGCTGTCCAGGTCGACCATGTTGCCGGCCTCTTTGGCGGCCTGGGTGCCGCTGTTCATCGCCACCGCCACATCGGCCTGCGCCAGTGCCGGCGCATCGTTGGTGCCGTCGCCGGTCATGGCCACCAGCTTGCCCTGGGCCTGGTAGTCGCGGATCAGTTGCAGCTTGTCTTCCGGGCGGGCTTCGGCGAGGAAGTCATCCACGCCGGCCTCCACGGCAATCGCGGCGGCGGTCAGGCGGTTGTCACCGGTGATCATCACGGTCTTGATGCCCATGCGCCGCAACTCGGCGAAGCGCTCCTTGATACCGCCCTTGACCACATCCTTGAGCTCGACCACGCCCAGTGCCTTGGCGCCATCCGATACCACCAGCGGCGTGCTGCCGCGGCGTGCCACTTCATCCACCTTGGCCTGCAAGGCAGCCGGAAAGCTGCCCCCCAAGGCTTCGATATGACTGCGGATCGCGTCGGCTGCGCCTTTACGAATCGCCCGGCCTTCGGGCAGGTCGACGCCGCTCATGCGCGTCTGTGCAGTGAAATGTACGAAGCTGGCGCCCAGGGCGTTGATGTCCCGCCCACGGATGTCGAACTTTTGCTTGGCCAGGACCACAATGCTGCGGCCTTCCGGGGTTTCATCGGCCAGCGAGGCCAGTTGCGCGGCGTCCGCCAGCTCGGCTTCTTTCACCCCTGGCGCGGGCAAAAAGCTGCTGGCCTGACGGTTGCCCAAGGTGATGGTGCCGGTCTTGTCCAGCAGCAAGACGTCGACATCACCCGCCGCCTCGACCGCCCGCCCGGAGGTGGCGATGACATTGGCCGACATCATGCGGCTCATGCCCGCCACGCCGATGGCCGAGAGCAGGCCGCCGATGGTGGTCGGGATCAGGCACTCCAGCAAGGCCACCAGCACCGTGGCGCTGACCACGCTGCCCGTACCGCTCATGGCCACGGCGAAGATCGAGTAGGGGCTCAGCGTGGCAATTACCAGCAGGAACAACAAGGTCAGGCCCACCAGTAGGATGGTCAGGGCGACTTCGTTCGGGGTTTTCTGACGCTTGGCCGATTCGACCATCGAGATCATGCGGTCCAGGAACGATTCGCCAGGGTTGACGCTGATGCGTACGACCAGCCAGTCCGACAGCACCCGCGTGCCGCCCGTGACCGAGGAAAAGTCACCACCGGCCTCGCGAATCACCGGCGCCGATTCGCCGGTGATTGCGCTTTCGTCCACCGAGGCGACGCCTTCGATCACGATACCGTCCAGCGGTACCAGGTCGCCGGCTTCGATCAGCACCACCTGATCTTTGCGCAGCAGCGTGGCTTCCGTCGGCAGCCACGCCGCGCCGTGCTTGGGCTGTTGCAACAACTTGGCCAGCGTCTGGCGTTTCATCCCGCGCAGGCTCGCGGCCTGGGCCCGGCTGCGGCCCTCGGCCAGGGCTTCGGCAAAGTTGGCGAACAGCACGGTGAACCACAGCCACAAGGTGATGCTGAGGATAAAGCCGCTGGGCGCTTCACCCTGGCCACCGAGGGACTGGAACCACAGCAGCGTGGTAAGGATGCTGCCCAGGTACACCACGAACATCACCGGGTTTTTCCACTGGGCCTGGGGCAGCAGTTTCTTGAACGCGTCCGCACAGGCAGTCAGCACGATACTGCGATCAAACAGAGGTAAACGAGCATTCTTCATGGGGGAAATCTCTTACTCACTGGCCGCAATGGGGGGCTGACGCGATGGCAGGCGGGCGTCCAGCGCAAGGTTGAGTTGCAGCACATTGACCCGTGGTTCGCCGAGCAAACCGAGGGTGCGCGCGGTGGTGTGGGCGTTGACCAGTTGCAGCAGCTCGGCTTCGGGGAGTTGCCGCAGGCGGGCGACCCTTGGCAGTTGCAGCCGCGCGTTGGCCACCGAGATATGCGGGTCGAGGCCCGAGGCGGAGGCGGTGACGGCGTCCACCGGCACTTGCGCGTCGGTGGCCAGGCCGTTGTCCTGGCGATAGGCCTGGACGCGTGCGGCGACCTGGTCCACCAGCTTCTGGCTGGTGGGGCCCAGGTTGCTCGCGCCGCTGGAGCCTGCGTTGTACGGCTGTGAGACGCTTTTGCTCGGGTCTTGCGGGTCGGCGCCGAGGGTCATGCTCGGGCGGCCGTGGAAGTATTCCGGGCGGGTGAAGTGCTGGCCGATCAGCGCCGAGCCCATCACCAGGCCGTCGCGTTCAATCAGCGAACCCCGGGCCTGGAACGGAAACAACAGCTGTGCGGCAACGGTGGTGAACGCCGGGTATGCGAGCCCCGTCAGCAGCATGAAAAAAACCGCCGAAACCAGCACTGGGCGCAACAGCCCTTTGAATATCGATTGAGTCGTCATCCAGGTGTCCTCAGTTGTACGTCTGGCCGGACAGCAACTGCAGTTGCTCCACCAGCGGGCCGAGCGCGAGCGCCGGCAAAAAGGTCAGGCCGCCCACCACCAGCACCACGAACACCACCAGCAGCATGAACAGCGGGGTTGCGGTGGGGATGGTGCCGGCGCCGGCAGGTACGGTTTTTTTCATCGCCAGGGAGCCGGCCACGGCCAGCATCGGCAGCAGGGTGAAGAAGCGCCCGATCAACATCGCCAGGCCGATGGTGGTGTTGAAAAACGGCGTATTGGCGTTCAATCCGGCAAAGGCCGAACCGTTGTTGGCGGTGCCCGAGGTGTAGGCGTACAGCACCTCACTGAAACCATGCGGGCCAAGGTTATTGAGGCTGGCCATGGTGTCGGGCCAGAGGGCGGCGAGGGCGGTGAAACCAAGGATGCTGATGGGGTGCGCGAGTACCGAGAGCATTACCAGTTTCATCTCCCGGGCTTCGATTTTCTTGCCGAGGAATTCCGGGCTGCGGCCAATCATCATGCCCACCAGGAACACGGTCAGCAGGGCGTATTGGATCAGGTTGATAAAGCCCACGCCGTCGCCGCCGAACACACAGTTGAGCATCATCTGTGCCAGGGGCACGAAGCCGCCCATGGGGGTCAGCGAGTCATGCATGGTGTTGACCGAGCCGGTGGTGGCCGCGGTGGTGGTTGCGATAAACAGGCTGCTGTCGGCGATACCGAAACGCAGTTCCTTGCCTTCCATGTTGCCGCCGCTTTGTTCCAGCGACAGGGTCTGGTTGGCACCTGCCTGGGTCAGCAGCGGGTTGCCGTTTTGCTCGGCGCCGTAGACCAGTGCGAGGAAGCCGATGAACAACACCAGGAAGGTGCCGAAAAACACCCAGCCCTGACGGCGCTGCAACAGCATGCTGCCAAAGGTGTAGGTCAGCGCGGAGGGGATCAGCAACATGCTGAGGATGTGCAGGGCGTTGGTCAGCGGTGTCGGGTTTTCGAAGGGGTGGGCGGCGTTCATGCTGAAGAAGCCGCCACCGTTGGTGCCGATATGCTTGATCGATTCAAAGCTGGCCACCGCACCGACAATCAGTTGCTGCTGCGCACCTTCCAGCGTTGTCGCCAGTGCCTGGGAGGCGAAGGTTTGCGGCATGCCCTGCCACACATAGACCAGCGCCATGCCCACGCACAGCGGCAGCATCACGCGGTAGAGCGTGCGGGTGAAGTCGACCCAGAAATTACCGATATCGCCCGAACTGGAACGGCTCAAACCGCGAATGAAGCCGGCTGCCGCGACCACGCCGGAGGTGGCGCCGACGCACATCAGAAAGGTGATGACCGCCATCTGGCTGAAGTTCGACAGGCTGGTTTCACCCGAATACGCCTGCCAGTTGGTATTGGTAATAAAGGACACGGCGGTGTTGAACGCCAGGTCCGGGGTTTGTGCGGCCAGCCCCAAGGGGTTGATCGGCATCACCGCCTGCAGGCGCAGGATGAAATAACCGAGCAGCATCATCGCCGCGTCCGATAACAGCAGCGCCGAACCGTAGCGAGCCCAGTTCATGCTCTCCCGTGGGTCAATGCCCAACAGGCGATAGGTACAGCGTTCCGGCAAGGCATGCTGCGTCCCGGTAAACACCCGGGTCAGCCATTTGCCCATCAATACGGCGAGCCCCGTCATCAACCCCAGGACCAGCGCAAATTCCAGCACAGTGCTTAACATGTCGTGGCTCCGTTCAAATCTTGCCCATGGCGACAATGGCCATGGCAGTCGCAACAAAAAACACCAGGGAGATGCCAATAAACATCAGGTCGTACATGGCGAACTCCCTAGAATTTTTCTGCGCGAATAAGGGCATAGCCCAAGTAAGCGAACAGCCCCACGGCACAGAAGCCGCTGGCGATATAGATGAACGTGAGTGTGAGCACGGTGTAACTCCCCTGAATGAATAAGCCGCAATGGCGGACGCGGGGGAGGTTAAGCGCTGGGGTATCAAGCTCGGGCACTGATTAGTGGCCCCGGTATTAAGACGGTATATAGACGAGGTTTTGCCGGACGAACGAAAACAAGGGATAGCCCGCCGCCCGGGTATCCCTTGAAAAACTGGGGTTCTGCTGATTTTGATGGCCTGCTTATTTGGCCTTCTTTTTCTTCTCGCTACGGGTGGCGAGGTGTTCGAAACAAAACGCGGCGGTGCCAAAGAGCGCAATCATTGACAGGACAACCATGCCTAAAGTTGAACTTTCCACGATGACTTCCTACGGGGGTGGGGGGTAGGAAGTGACGGTAAAGTGTCCGGGGTTAGTTGCTCAATAGAGGCGACATAATCGTTATGGCGAATGGGCAAACTATACGAACTCTTTACGAAAAGCAGAACAGCACAGCCTCTGCCTGACGTAATGCAATCTAAATGCGGGAGGCTCCCCTACCCCTGTGGCGAGCGGGCTTGCCCCGCGTTGGGCTGCGCAGCAGCCCCAATAAGAGC